>JAAZZE010000179.1 GCA_014239255.1 Gammaproteobacteria bacterium | reverse complement strand
AAAAAGCCTTTTTTAATTTTAAATCAAACGCAAAGACTAAATCGTATAGCCCTATATTTAAATCAGGAAAATTATTTTTCCTCTTATCTATTTGTGGAATATTTTCAATATTAAGACAATAGTCGTAAGAAACATAACCTGATAAACCACATTGAAAATTTGGAATTCCTTTAATCTTTTTATGTGAACAGGTATTTAGTAGACTTTGTAAAATATTTCTTAAACTAGTCTTTCTTTCTTTTCCATTAATATAGAGTTTTTTATTCTGTACTTTAATACTACATAATGGATCAACAGCTAAATATGAGTAACGATTGTCTTCTCCAAGAGGTCCTGCACTATCTAAAAAAACTAACTTTGAATATGTCTCAAATTTTCTAAATAATTCAATTGGCTCAATAAAATTTAATTTAAAAACTCTAAATTTATTTTTTAAGATTCTTTTCATATTTACTTGGTAGGGATATCCGGAGTCGAACCGGAACGCCCGAAGGCACCAGATTTTGAGTCTGGCGCGTCTACCAATTCCGCCATATCCCCTAATTTTAAAAAAACCACTCTAATTGATAATAATATAGCTTCAAATAAAAGTTTAAATTAAATAGATGAGATAATATACAATATTTATTACTAGGCTTATGTTTTTATCTATCTATAGCAAAATAAAGATTCTTACTATTGAGAAAGTAAGGCCATTTACAGAAAGCAAATATTCAAATCCATTTATTTTCTTTATTTGTTTTATTGAGGCTATTATTTTTCCCTTTCCTCAAGAAATTTTTATGATTCCAATGATGGCGGCAAATCATAAAAAAATATTTAAGATAGCTCTCTATGCGCT
>JAAZZE010000178.1 GCA_014239255.1 Gammaproteobacteria bacterium | reverse complement strand
GAACCAGGGTTTGCCACAATTGGTTGCCAGTCACGCCAAAGATATGGATCACTCAGCGTAATATCGCACCCGGCGATCTGGTTTCGGGTGGCGGTATCAATCGCTTTGGACGTATCTGCCACGGTTTCCACGCTAGGATCCAGCGATTGGACATCCGGCGGGCAAAATACGGCACAACCAGATAGGAGGCCAGATAGCGCCAGTGCACTTATGCAGCGTGCCGCCTCCTTCTTAAGTGTGAGTATTTTCATTCAAAGCGCGGATATCTATATGGCCCGAGCGCCACAGATCTAATTCTTCTTTTCAAAGCAACGTGGTCAATTTAATCCGTCGCCGTAAACTAAAAAATCCCAACAATACTGGCGCAAAAAACTTACAAATCCCCTAAAAACTCCCCATCAACCTAAGCCCCACACCGTGGTCGGTCAGGGTTTTTTGGTGCAGATAATCATTGGCATAGTAGGCAAAGGCGCCTAAGGTGAGGTTCTTCTTAGGCGAGAAGCTGTACTGCAGCTGATAATCGATCTGCCGTCCTGTAGGGCTAAGGTCTATATCAACACTGCGGCTGTGCATAGTCTCAGCTTCATCGTAGTAATCGTTATGGGACAGGCTCATCGAGCCCCCATCGACCCGTAATGGCTGGCCAATGGAGAACTTAAGTTCATCGGTATCGCTTATAAGATGGCGTTGGGCAACGCCTAGGGCAAAGGCATTACTAACAAGATGCGAGCTGGTTAGGGTTAAAAGGTTATCTGTTGAGGGGTCCCCTTTTGAGAAGGCTTCGGTGTAAGAGGCCGAGAATTCGGTATTGCCACTTAACTTATAGCTTGTGCTCAAGGTAATGG
>JAAZZE010000177.1 GCA_014239255.1 Gammaproteobacteria bacterium | reverse complement strand
AAGTAGTCAGCAGGAGTATCATGTAAAATAACACCGTGCTTCGTAGTCAACTCTTTTAGAGCTTTTCCATTTTCGTATATTCTGTAACTCATTGATTTTGATAGAGATGCATTCGCAGCAACTTCTAAAGCTTTCTTCTCAATAGCAGACATTTTCTTATATTTGCTACCATTTAAATAGAAGTCAGCATTTACTACTACTTGGTGAAGACCTTGTAGGTAATAATGTTTTAGAACTTTCTGGAAACCGAATGTCATGTCAGGCTTAGGACAACACCATTCAGCAGCATCAATTGTTCCTGCTTCAAGAGCTGGTAGAATATCTCCACCACCCATTGCAACAGAAGCTACACCAATATCTTTATAAGTTTGTCCTGGAATTCCTGGAGGAGTTCTGAACTTGTACTTTCTAAAGTCAGCCATGCTGTTAATTGGCTCTTTAAACCAACCTAGAGCTTCAGGGCCTACTGGTTGTAACATAAAACCTTTGATGTCTCTTCCCATCTCAGACCATAGTTGGTCGTAAAGTTCTTTACCACCACCATATTGGAACCAAGATAAAAATGCGATGTTATCGATACCAACACCTGCACCTGCTACTGGCGAACCAAATAACATAGCTGCTGGGTGATCACCTGACCAATAGTGAGTCCAAGCGAAACCACAATCGATAAGACCTTTGTCTACTGCATCTAAAGTTTCTTTAACACCAACTACTGAGCCAGCCGGCATAATTTCGAACTTAAGTGAACCTTGTGTTAGTTCAGTTACTGTGTCAGTGAAATCTTTTAACATTTTCACTTCATCAGCTTTTGCACTAATTACAGTTTGACACTTAAGAGTTTGTGCAGAATTCGCTCC
>JAAZZE010000176.1:647-886 GCA_014239255.1 Gammaproteobacteria bacterium | reverse complement strand
ACCAGCATCGCGGCCAACATTGACCCCGACATTAAAACCGCTGACTGTCTTATCCATTGATTCGATCCGAGCCTTCATTTGCACCACCATGCGATGCATGTCGATAACTTCATCCTCGTCAAGATCGAAATAGGAAGCGACGTGCCTTTTTGGGATGACCAGCGAATGGTGTTCGCTCACGGGATAGCCGTCGCGGCGCGCATAACAGTACTCCCCTTCCTCAATCAATTCATCATTGT
>JAAZZE010000176.1:318-637 GCA_014239255.1 Gammaproteobacteria bacterium | reverse complement strand
ATCGAAATCACAAAACAGGCAATCTTCCATTTTTCCTCACAGGGGGTCCGCAGCGGGCCTTGAAGTTGAGCCCCGACAGGCAGGCTTGTTACAGGTAGATGGCGGAGAGGGTGGGATTCGAACCCACGGTACCTTTCGGTACAACGGTTTTCGAGACCGTCACAATAAACCTAGCTCTGCCACCTCTCCGCAGGCCTCAAACGCAACACCAGGGACCTTATCGGGGGCACCCGAACGGGCAAGAATGCGTTTTAAGGCAAAATATTTTATCATGCCTGACGACGTGCTCTTCGTTGGTGACTTGGGGTAGTACCAGACC
>JAAZZE010000176.1:0-309 GCA_014239255.1 Gammaproteobacteria bacterium | reverse complement strand
GTACTGAGCCTAGTCACTGGAGGCCTTAGCGGGGACCTTATGAAGCGAAAAACAGAAACCGGCCGCCGGCGATTCATCAAGGTTTGCGCTAGCGCCGCAGCCACTGTCGCATCTTATCCGGAAACCCTGGTCGCTTCGGTGAGCCAAGGAAAATTTTTCAACCGGGTGCAACTACTCAATGAAGATGACACGCCGCTGAGAGCAGGTAATCTTATTACCGACGAGAGTTATCTTTTTTTCTATCCATATATCTCGACACCGTGCTTTCTCATTCGTCTGGAACAGTCAGTTAATCAAGCCACAACCCTC
>JAAZZE010000175.1 GCA_014239255.1 Gammaproteobacteria bacterium | reverse complement strand
GGTGCGACAGGGTTACGAAGTGGCCGGTGAGGAACTAGACAGCGATCTGGTCGATGCCCTGGACGCCATCGACGAAGTCGCCTCAAGCCCCGAAATCTGGTACGAAGTTCCAATGGCACGCGGCGACATCCAGTACCTCAACAACCACGAAGTCGGCCACTATCGCAGCGAATTCGAGGATCATGAAGATGCCGACAAGAAACGTCATCTGTTTCGCCTCTGGCACCGGGAGCGAGGCTCCAGCAGCTATGACGGGGGGTTCCCGGACTAACGATGGCTATCCGTCCCGGGATGCTCTGAACAAATCATCCGTGACTGTTCAGAGCGACAAAAACGACAAGCGTGGTTTTCGTTTTTGTCTCAAAACTCTGACTTAATCAGAGGTTCCCCAGGTAAGTTCCATCCCTGGCGATTGCAGCGTCGCCAGGGATGGAACTTGCCTGGTTAATCCGGCTTAGCATTTGAGCTGAGTTGCCAGATCTACAAAATCTCGAGCTACAAAATCATAATTACCGCTGGCAACCAGATCTGTGCTCTGGTCAGGGCCGTGCTCAAAGGGTCGCTCTACAAAAGCTGTGCGAAAACCACAATCCAAAGCGGCTTCAAGGTCGCTATTGTGCGCCGCAACCAGCATGCATTGTTGAGGCTTTAGCGACAGTGCCGCAGCAGAACCCAGATAAGCTTGCGGCTGGGGCTTGTAGGCTTGGGCAATCTCCGCACCCAGGATCACATCCCAGGGTAAGCGGGCATATTTCGCCATGTTGGCAATCAAGGCGATATTCCCATTGGAAAGGGTGCCGATCATGTAGCGCTGCTTCAGTCGCTCCAGGCCGGCGACCGCGTCTGGCCAGGGATCGAGCCGGTGCCAGGCGCAGTTCAGCGCTTCCTTAT
>JAAZZE010000174.1 GCA_014239255.1 Gammaproteobacteria bacterium | reverse complement strand
GAACCACCGACCACCACCATGTCAAGGTGGTGCTCTACCACTGAGCTACGCGCCTATAATTCAGGCATTAGATTCTATACCTTAGCCGCGCGAAATTCACCCGGCGGTCCGTTGTTTCCATATAAGTCGCCGACTTTAGTCTTCTAGAGAGGATGAGAGATGGCGTGGCTGGCTTCAATAGTGTCGTGGAATAAATTAGAATTTCGTGCCGATAAACGGTTGTTCAGGGAGTAATCCTGCTCCCAATCTGAACGAAGGAGATTAGTAGATGACCGAATGCCCGATATGTGGCGCGGAGATTGCCTTTGCGCAAGGCACAGTGGTCGGAGAACTTCTGGAGTGCGCCGATTGCGGTTCGGAACTCGAAGTCACGGGCCTTGACCCCGCCGCCGTCACTGAGGCGCCTGAAACCGAGGAGGACTGGGGCGAGTGAAGGTTGGGTTGCTGCACTCGCTGATCCGCAAAGAGGAGAAACTCCTTCTCGAGGAGTTCCAGGTCCGCGGGGTCGACCTCACCATGATTGATGATCGCAATCTGATTTTCGATCTTGAATCAGCCCCGGACGTCGATGTAATCCTCGAAAGAAGCATTAACCACTCGCGCTCTATGTATGGTCTGCGTCTGTTAGAGGCTGCTGGGATTCACTGCATAAACGCGGCCGAAGTCGCCAAAATCTGCGGGGATAAAATTCTCACGTCAGTTGCACTGAAAGAGGCGGATGTCAGACAACCTCCCGTTCGGATTGCCTTTACAGAGGAATCTGCCCTTAAAGCAATTGAGGAGTTAGGCTACCCGGTCGTTTTGAAGCCAGCCGTGGGGTCCTGGGGCCGCCTGCTCTCCAAGGTTAACGATCGCGAGTCTGCAGCAACCCAACCTTCACTCGCCCCAGTCCT
>JAAZZE010000173.1 GCA_014239255.1 Gammaproteobacteria bacterium | reverse complement strand
CAAAGCCACGACACGGAGCTGCGGGGTTGCGGGTGTGGCGACCTGCGCCAGGCGCAATCTCGGAGCCGAGCTGGTTCACGATCATCGTGCCGCCGCCGCCCGTCACTTGATATTCTTGTTTCACGTTGTGGGCTCCCGCCAAAATTCATCCAACATTTTCGGTCCGTTCTTAGCTATATAAACGCCCGCCACACTTTCGGATCGATGCCATTTTCTGCCTCGTTGTAGCACGATTGTGACTCAAATTGACAGGAATCGATTCCTGTCAGGCACGTTTTGGTCACAGTGGTCTGCACTGTTGCTGGCTGTGAATCAGGCGGGTAGGGGAGTCAGACCTATCAAATGAAAATGAAGGCGGTGTATGTGGGGTAGGGCCTCCTATGACCTAGGCCTAAATCCCGGTATATGCCGCCCTATAATCGCCTTCCGCCACTGTTTTAGTTGCCGTGGGCGCTGATTCGCTATACACATTTAAGGGCAGACGATTTGGTGGGGAGGATGGGTTAACGTGGGTTACGCTATTGTTTGGGAGTAGTTGAAAGGAATCCCCTGCCAACCAGTGGGCAGGGGATCGGGAATCACAGCGCCTTAGGCTTTTTCTAGGAACGTAATCTCTGGAGGCCCCAGTACCCCGGCGTTCGCCTGCACGTCTTTCATTTCGGGAGCCGAAAAAAAAGCAATGAACGCTTCTTTGGATGGCGCGGTTCCAATCGCGACAGCGTTGCCCGCGTCATCGATATTTCTGTAGGCGCTAGCGTTGATGCCCGCCGCCTCCCGGGCAGATGCGTGACCATCAAACGTAGCTTTCCACACATCAAAATCTCTTACCTTAAGTGACACAATAACCGTAGCGCTCATTTCAATATCCTATGTTTACATTGGCATAGGTAAGTATACGTACTTAAGGGCAGAGGATTTGGTGAAGAGGTTAGGATAGTATGGGGAAGGTACACGCCGTAGCGTAGAGAGACGCTTATGCCAAACAGGGAAAGGA
>JAAZZE010000172.1 GCA_014239255.1 Gammaproteobacteria bacterium | reverse complement strand
GAAGAAAAAAGCCGCTGCGAAAAAGAAGAAAGAAGAGGCTTTAAAGAAGAAAAAGGCAGCTGAGGCAAAGAAAAAAGCCGAGGCCGAGAAAAAACGTAAAGCCATCGAGAAAAAGGCTCGGGAAGCAGCAGAGGCCGAGGCGCAGCTCGAGCGTGATCAAAAAGAGGCCGAGTCGGCCTTTGGCGCGCTGGCCTGGGCCATCCAGCAGCAGGTCAGCAGTAATTGGAGCGGGTCAGGGGACTTTAGCGGCATGAGTGTCTCGTTTCTTGTTAAGGTAGACAGGGATGGAAACGTTGTCTCGGTGACTATCACTAAAAAAAGTGGGGATGCGCGTCTGGACGAATCGGCCGAAAATGCTATTTTCAAGGCTTCTCCTTTGCCATTTCCCACTGAGCCACGTTATTACGAGTACCTGAAAGAATTTAACTTTGTTTTTAACCCTGACTCTTAGGAAAATAGCGACGATGAGAAGGTTTGCTACGGGAATGTTGCTGGCGTTATCGGCCGGATGGGCGGTGTTGTTTCCTGCCACTGCGTTCCCAGCCCTGACTATTGAAATTACCCAGGGCGAGGATTCAGGCACCCCGATTGCGGCAGTCCCCTTTCGTTGGCATGGTGACGGCGAGCCACCTGAAGATATTCGCGCCATTATTGCGGCAGATCTACATCGCTCAGGTCGTTTCGATTTATTGCCAACGGCTGATTTTCTCTCTAAGCCGAGCAAGATCACTGAGGTTCGCTACAAGGATTGGCGCCTGATTAAAGCTGAAGCATTGGTGATTGGCCGAGTGATAGAAAAAGGGCCCGATCAGTTTGAGGTCAGTTTCCAGTTGCTGGATGTTTATCGTGAAAGAATCAAAGTCAGCGTGCGTTTTTCTGTCAGTGCGGCACAACTTCGCCAGGTAGCGCACCAGATCAGCGACCGGGTCTTTTATGAGATGACGGGCGTTCGTGGGGCTTTTGACACCCGCATAGCCTATGTGACCATGAATCAACAGGATAACGGCGACCGCCTGTACCGATTGATGGTGGCAGATTCAGATGGCCATAACCCCCAGCAGATTCTACAGACAACCAATCTGCCGGTATTGTCACCTGCTTGGTCACCCAATGGTGAATGGT
>JAAZZE010000171.1 GCA_014239255.1 Gammaproteobacteria bacterium | reverse complement strand
CAGCACTGGTGCGACCGAGCGCCATCACCACCGCATCACTTTTAGGGGCAAAGTCGCGCTCATCGGCTTCGCTATCAAAGGTATTGTTGGTCAATATCCCGCCGGTTAAGTTAAAGCCCAAGGCAACTGGTTGATCGATAAAGCCATATAGACCGCCATCGGCCAGTGCCATCACAGGATATGCCCCGCTCTGGTGGGTTTTATCGGCCATCAGGCCAAAAGATAAGGCCTGAGTACCCTCAAGGCGGTCGCTTGCGACTCCTTGACCTAAATGCCAGTCCAACCCGTTAGGATCATTAAAACTCATGCGCCACTGTACATCCGCAAGGCTAGGGTTCATCGGGTCGTAGCCGTTGGCCGAAAAAGCATAGGAAAGACCGTTATCGCTTCCTAAGGTGTACTCCTGGCGCTCATAGCCATCTCGCATCCAGGTATTGAGCACGCCGGCATAAGAGGGGGCTAAGGTCGCAAGGGGGATCTGAAAATCCCGGTCATAGCCATCAAAGAAGGTCACCGACTGCGCGGTTAAAGCAGATAAGGCCGGTGTGACCTTAAGGCGTGAGGCCGATAACGAGTAGATCTTGTTGTTCTTTTTAAGATACTTCTTGCCAAGAGGCGATAACGCCCGGTCTGCCCGAACGAGTCCCCAGCCGTAGACAGGGTCAACACCCTTTTTACCCAGATCCTGGGCTGTCTTGAAGATAATGTTGGTGATAGAGCCCGGTTTGGACTTTAACGACGGCCAATAGCCCTGCAGCAGGGCGACCACACCGGTGACATGTGGGGCCGCCATCGAGGTGCCGGACATCGAGCCATAACCGCCGTTGCCAAGGCCAGCATAGATGCTCTGGCCGGGGGCGACGACGGTGAAGTACTTGTAATTATTCTTCTTGATGCACTTGGTGTCTTTTTTGGCTTTAAAGCAGCCTGTGCCGGGTCGGTTTGAAAACGAGGCTATTTTGCGGTTGCTCTGAACCGCGCCCACGATGATGAGATTTTTCAGCTTGGACCAGGCCTTAAAATTGGTCGAGAACTGCTGCGTTTTAAGTTTGACTCCGGAATTCCCCGCAGCTTTGACAAATACCATCTTCTTGTTTGCAGCCGATCCCATCGTGTGAAGAGCCGAAAAGTTTGCCAACATTC
>JAAZZE010000170.1 GCA_014239255.1 Gammaproteobacteria bacterium | reverse complement strand
TCGGGACGAAAAGCAAGATCGGATTCAGTCTTGATGAACGGCAGCGCTTCAAGCGGCTGACTGCAGCGGAAAAAATAACTCTCCCGCGACATCGGTTCCACCGGCAGTTTAAGGCCTACGGTCGCCGCAAGCTCCGTGCACCAGGCGCCTGCCGCATTAACGTACACGTCGCCTTCAACAGTGCTGCCATCTGCCAATATAGCCTTGCGCACTGCTGGACCCTCTGCTATCAGGCCGGTAACTTGCGCCTTGCAGTAGCGTGCACCCAGTTCAATTGCCTTGTGGCGAAACCCAATCAACGCCGCATAAGGATCTATCCAGCCGTCATGATCCGACAACACTGCAAGGTCGATGCCACTGATGGACAGTGACGGGAAGCGCTGTCGCAATACGGCCGGCTGCAGCAGTTCGACCTCGATGCCCATCTCCTCCTGTAATCGGAAATTGGTCTCCATCTGTGCAGACCCGCCGCGATCCGAGATGAATAGATATCCCTGTCTCCTGAAACCGATATCCACACTCTCACTTTGGTCGGCGAGCGCCATCTGGCGTGCGAAATCACGGTAAAACGCAAGGCCATAACCTGCCATCTGAATGTTTTCCGGCAAACTGAAAAGCCGGCGTATCCCACCGTTGCCGAGCGGCGTAGCGGCGTTGGTGTAGGTTGGGTCGCGTTCGAGCACCACTACCGTACCTGTGCCGGGCAGTCGCCGGAGGTGATAGGCGATACTGGAGCCGATAATTCCGCCACCGATAATGACAATGTCGGCCTTCAAGCGTCTGATCTATTAGTGTAGCCAGTTCAAAAGGCAAGCATATCAAAGCCACCCGATACTGGCAGGCTCAATCAATCTCCAGTAGCAGATCCTTAACATCTACCTGCTGGCCAGGCTCTACCTTTACCGCGCTGACCGTACTGTCACGCTCAGCGCGAACGCTGGTCTGCATCTTCATTGCTTCGATAATCATCAGCACCTCGCCGGTACGCACCGTGTCGCCCGATGCCACGTTGATCTGCACAATCAGACCCGGCATCGGTGCACCCACCTGACCTGGGTCAGCGGGGTCGGCCTTGGGCTGCGTTGGACGGCTAACTTCGTAAGCCCGATCAGTCACGTTGATCTGTCGCGGCTGGCCATTTACTT
>JAAZZE010000016.1 GCA_014239255.1 Gammaproteobacteria bacterium | reverse complement strand
TAAGTTTACAACGGATGCACGAATCGCCAACTACGTAGGTCATTTATATTCTCCGGGTCGCTTGAATCGAAATGTTCTGGTACAGATTCTATGGAATCTAGAGGTTTAGGTAAATATCAAACCGCTCTTTGGGCAACGATTTTTCGTAATGCCTCGAAAAGATGAGTGTTGGCAGCCACCACATCGCCGTTAGCGAGGAAATCCTGGCCGCCGGAAAAATCCGCAACTAGACCTCCGGCCTCGCGGATCAGTAGCGCACCTGCTGCAATATCCCAGGGTTTGAGTCCAAATTCCCAGAATCCGTCGAGTCGACCGGAGGCGACATACGCAAGATCAATCGAAGCGGCCCCAGTTCGGCGGATTCCCGCCGTTTTCGGTAGTAAGGCCTCGAAAGTGCGCATCCACGGCTCGATAACCTTGAGTTCACGAAATGGAAATCCAGTGCCTAGGAGGGCTGGCGCAAGGTGCCGGGTACTGCTTACCCGGATTCGCTTGCCGTTCAGTTGAGCGCCGTCTCCGCGACTAGCGGTGAACATCTCGTCCCGTACTGGATCGTACACAACCCCGTGTTCGATAATGCTTTTTCGGGTAACTCCGACCGATATACCAAATACCGGGAAACCATGGAGAAAATTGGTTGTACCATCGAGAGGGTCAATTATCCAGGTGTAATCGCCTCCTTCCTGAGCGCCGCTCTCTTCGGCCAGTATTCCGTGGTCAGGGTAGGCTTTGGTCAGAATTTCGAGAATCGCCCGTTCGGCTTCAATGTCAGCCTGGCTGACAAAATCGTTGCGGCCCTTGGAACTGACTTCGAGCCGGTCAAGCTGGTCCAGGTACATTAAAATGACCCGTCCAGCCTCGCGCACGGCGCGTACTGCGGTATACAGCATCGGATGCATGGTCGATGCAAATCCTCCCAAAGTGTGACAGGTGGATCCCGGGGCCGTCTCACAGTGTGCGGGTAACCGCAAAGCCGGCAAGCGCGGCAATTGGAGGGAAGCTTGGGTCGGGATGAAATCGTGGCGCGAATTCTAACGTATGGTTGGCGACAGCGTGTCGGATATTCGACTTATCGCCTAGGAGCACAAATTTGATAGAAAACCTAAGGATCGTGATGGTTGAGACAACCCATCCCGGAAATATTGGGGCGGCCGCACGGGTAATGGCTAACCTCGGCCTGGCAGACTTACGACTGGTTAGGCCGCGGGTTTTCCCTGCCGAAGCCGCGACGGCGCGCGCAGCAGGTGCCGAGCATATCCTTGAACAGGCCACCGTTTGCGACACTCTCGAGGAGGTAATCACTGGATGTAGTTTTGTGATCGGCGCTACAGCGCGCCGTCGGACCATTGGCTCGCCTTTGCTCGAACCGCAAACCGCAGCATCTTGCTTAATTAAAGCCTCTTGGCTTGGATCAACCGCATTGGTGTTTGGTCAGGAGGCCGCAGGATTGACAAATGAACACCTCGATCTGTGTCATGCCCATGTACGGGTTGGGGTGGAAGATGATTTCCCTTCACTCAATGTCGCGACCGCTGTCGCCATTTTGATCTATGAGATCCGCCGGCTGTCATATTCCCATGCGCCTGGTGAGGATAATAGATGCAAGACCGATCCCCGATTGAAAGGAACGGTTCCGATGACGGTCTCGGAGTTCGAACGTCTGATGGAACACCTGGAACGGGTCGGTCATCGCACAGGTTTCTTAACGGGTCCTCGTACGCGACTGCTTCGGAAACTGCGTCGACTCTTGCGACAGGGATTGTGTTCCCAGGCGGATATCAACATTGTAAGAGGTGTTCTGACCTCAATTGAACATACGATCGAAAAGGGCGAAGCTACCGGCGGCCGGTAGTGAGATTGGACCGAACATGGTAAAATCGCCCAGCGAAAGCCGCTGCCACCCTGTGGAAAGGGCGCACGGATAAAAAGGACCTTTTTGAGCGAACATTATGGCAATTACACTCACCGACGCCGCCGCAGAGCGCGTGCGCACACATCTTCAGTCGCGGGGCCGAGGCGAGGGACTGCGACTGGGAGTTAAGACCATGGGCTGCTCCGGGCTTGCCTATATCGTGGACTACGCAGATGAAGTCGGTGCTACCGACAAAGTCTTTACCAGCTGCGGCATCAAAGTGATTGTGGACGATAACAGCGTGGCCTACCTGGATGGAACGGAAATTGACTTTGCCGCCGATGGGCTTTCTGCTGCGTTTCATTTCAACAACCCCAACGTGGTCGATGAATGCGGCTGCGGCGAAAGTTTCACTGTGAAATCGAGCTAAGTGGGATCGGCTCTCGGGAGGGCTCCTCCTCGCGAATCGACTGTGGTCGTTTCGGATTTCACAAAAGCTTCGACCCAGACGACTCCTGGTCGAGCGGCAGTACTAACGCTGGGCTGCAAAGTCAATACTTTTGAATCCGCAGTTATGGCTCAACGGTTGGCGGAAGACCACTGGACGGTAGTTGACCACCGGGATGCTGCCGATCTGTACGTTATCAATTCTTGTACGGTCACCGCCGAGGCGGATCGCCAGACCCGCCAGGCGACACGCCGTGTGCTGCGAAAAAATCCGTCAGCTCAGGTTATCGTAACCGGCTGCTACGCACAGAACGAGCCCATGGAGTGCGCTACGATCCCCGGCGTCTCATTGGTGCTTGGAAATGATCACAAGCTGGCAGTTGCCAAGGCCGCCCGGGAGTTGCCGAGGGATTCTCGGCCGAACCAGGTTCCGGTAAGGGTAGATAGGCTAAGCAGTTTACCGGCGGCTTTGTTGAACGGATATGAATCACGTACCCGCGCTTTTGTTCAAATACAGCAAGGGTGTGACCAGTCATGCACTTTTTGTGTCATTCATCGAGCCCGCGGACAAAGTC
This sequence comes from Gammaproteobacteria bacterium, assembly GCA_014239255.1. GTDB lineage: Bacteria > Pseudomonadota > Gammaproteobacteria > Arenicellales > UBA868 > UBA868. The sequence goes on along the minus strand of JAAZZE010000016.1, from coordinate 38,310 downwards.
GTTCTTTTAATCGCAAGAGCGTGTTGCGACAGATTCATACCTTTGTTGACCAAGGTTATCGAGAGATTGTTCTGTGTGGGGTCGATTTAGGGAGTTACAGTGATTTATCGGATGACAAGCGGCCAGAAATCAACTCGCTGACGCATCTCATGCAAGAGATCGCCATTTTGCCGGGAGACTTTCGAGTGCGCCTCAGCTCGATCGACCCAGTTCATATTGATGACCTCTTACTTAGTATCTTGGCCGAAAGTGATCGTTTTTGCCCATACCTTCATATCTCACTACAAAGTGGAAGCACCTTGATCCTCAAGCGTATGAAGCGACGCTATGACGCCGTTTTTTTGATGGAACGCCTTGAGGCGGCCCGCGAACGAATCGAATCACTTGTCCTTGGGGCTGACGTGATGGCTGGATTCCCTACTGAGACAGAATCTGATTTCAACTGTACGCTCGAAGTCCTTAAAAAAGCGAACATTGTGTACCCCCACGTTTTTGCGTATTCAGCCCGACCGGGGACCCCTGCCGCACGGATTCCAAGGCAAGTACCACGTGATGAGCGGCGACGGCGTGCATCTGAACTTCGACAGGTTGGCCAGCATTTACGCGCTGAGGCGCTGGCAAGCATGATCTCGAACACAGGCTATTTACTTATCGAACGAGCCCCAGGACTTTCTGGGTCCGTGATCTATCATGGTCGCCTGGAGAACTATATGCCTGTTCGACTGACAAGCCCGATACCGCCTGTCGGGGCACTCTTAGAGGTCATGGTCACGGGTGTGGATGGCGACGTACTCATTGCCGAGCCCTTAAGCCCAGATTAAAATTTGGCCTATGGCGGCCACCTTTTTGGCATCCTTAGACCCGCAGCGCGAAGTGTGCGATCAACCCTTAGGTTTGGCGTGCTCGGCGCGCAGCACATATATCCAACCAGTAAACCGGAGACATTGAATGGCCGTTGAACGCACTTTTTCCATTGTTAAACCAGACGCCGTCAGGCGGGACCTCATCGGAAAAATAACTACCCGGTTTGAAGCCGGCGGATTACAGGTTATCGCCAGCAGGATGATTCAACTCACCCGGGTACAAGCGCAGGAGTTCTATGCGGTCCATCGGGAGCGGCCGTTTTACAACGACCTGGTTGAGTACATGACTTCTGGACCCGTGATGGTGCAGGTGCTTGAGGGCGAAAACGCGATTACACGCAACAGAGAAATCATGGGTGCAACCAACCCTGTTGAAGCTGCTCCAGGTACGATACGCGCTGATTTTGCCGAATCGCTCGAAGCCAACTCAGTTCATGGGTCTGATGGTCCAGACACGGCCCAGGAAGAAATAGGATTTTTCTTCGAATCGACTGATCTGTGCTCGAGAGCGGGCTGAGTCGAGGGCTAAAACGGGTGTCGCAGCAGACCAACTTACTCGGGCTGGATCGGTTGGCGCTGCAGGACTATTTCGTCGGACTGGGCGTTAAGGAGTTTCATGCTCGCCAGTTCCTTAAATGGGTCTATCAGCGGGGTGTCACTGATTTCTCCGAGATGACGGATCTAGGTCTTTCGTTACGGCAGACCTTGTCTGAAAATGCGATTTTGGCATTGCCGAAAAACGCCGGAGAACAAGTCTCTGAAGACGGTACTCGGAAGTGGCTTTTTCGGCTCGAGGACGGCAACTGTGTCGAAACGGTATTTATTCCCGAAAGCGATCGGGGAACCTTGTGCATCTCATCTCAGGTAGGCTGCGCGCTGAATTGCACCTTCTGTGCAACTGCCCGACAAGGCTTCAGTCGCAATCTCCAGGCCAGCGAGATCATTGGTCAGCTTTGGCTGGCTGGACGGTTATTGGCTGATGCAGGATACGGGTCAAGGCCGGTCACGAACGTGGTGATGATGGGTATGGGCGAGCCGCTACTCAACTACGATGCAGTGGTCAGTGCGATGCGCTTGATGTTGGACGATCTGTCATTTGGGCTATCGCGTCGGCGCGTTACCCTCAGCACAGCAGGGGTTGTGCCGGCAATAGATCGTTTGGCCAAAGATTGCCCGGTCAGCCTTGCGGTTTCTTTACACGCGGTGGAGGATGATATTCGCGACCAGTTGGTACCACTGAACCGTAAATATCCTATCAACCAGCTTTTGGACGCTTGCCGACGTTTCCTGGATAATGACAGCCGGCGCCGCATCACTTTTGAATACGTTATGCTGGATGGAATAAACGACTCTGCCGATCACGCCCGAAAATTGGTGCGCCTTCTGCGAGATATTCCCGCAAAGGTAAATCTTATACCATTCAATTCGGTTCAGGGTATCTCGTATAACTGCTCCCCCAAGTTGGTAATCGAACGATTTCGCGAGGAAGTCTTTGCAGGCGGGTTGATGACAATTACCCGTCGCACCAGAGGTGCTGATATTGCTGCTGCTTGTGGACAACTGGCAGGCCAAGTCCATGATCGCACCAACCGCAGTGCGCGATACGCCTTAGGCGGCGATAGCAGATGAGGTTGACGACAGTATTGTTGGGATTGATGATGCTGGCCGGTTGCGCTGCTGTGCAGGACACCCCGCCGGGCTGGGGCAACAACCAACGAGTCGAGTTGTATACACGTCTTGGTCTCGGTTATATGGAACAAAACCGCCTCTCGGCTTCACTTGAGGCCCTGGAGCAAGCGTTGGCTATTGCGCCACAAGACTCGGCGGCAAATCATGCCATGGCCTTGCTGAGATTCAAGCTGAGTGAACCAGCAGAGGCACGTCGACGGTTTAGAATCTCTCTGGCTAGCGACCCTGGCAATTTCGGCGCTCGCAATGATTTTGGCACCGTTCTTTGCGAGTTAGGCGCTTGGGCCGATGGGATTCAGCAGTTCCGGCAGGCCTTGGATGACCCCTTCAACACGGCTGCGTATCGCAGCCAGTTTGGCCTCGGCGTTTGTTTGATGGGGGTGTCAGACCTGATTGGAGCGCAAGACCAGTTTCGTGCGGCCCTCGTATCACGGCCGAATAGCGGTGCAATTTTGTACCAGTGTGCTGTCGTAAGCTTTAATCTGGGGGAAAATCTCTCTACAAGGGCTTTTCTCGAGCGCTATTTTGGTACAGGTCCGGCGTCAGCCGACAGTCTGTTGCTTGGGGTTCGTAACGAACAAAAACTCGGAGCTAAGGACCTCGTAGCGCAGTATGCATCTAAACTACGCTCAGATTATCCAACGAGCGAGCAGGTGAAAGAGCTAAAAGCGATCATGGTTGTCGGATCGAATGACTGACAAAGGTATTCAATCCAGCCCTGGGGCGATCCTGCGTGGCGCCCGAGAACTCTACGACTGGAGTATCGAGGACGTAGCGGTCGAATTGAACCTTCTGCCCGACATGGTTCGTGCGCTGGAGGCTGACGACTACAGCAACACCGCCGGTTGGACCTATGCCGTTGGTTATCTTCGAAGTTATGCACGCCTTGCTGGTGTCAGCATAGAGCAGGCGATCGCTGACTACCAAACGGATCTGCCACCAAAAGAAGATGGTCCCGGCACGATGACCGAGCACACGAAGAATCGATATCAACCGGTTGCAATTCATTACCGGTGGGTAGTCACTGTCTTTGTATTGTTGTTGGTGGTTGGTGGCTTATATGGTGCCTATCTGAATCGTTCTACTGATGTTGAGCGTGGCCGCGTAGATCTGGCCGGTGAGAGTCGTAATGATCCTGTGTCAGCACTAGAGCGTGAGGACTCTACTGAACAAACTGACCCCACCGAGCCGGCTAAGGTTGGTTTGGCAGTTGTCCTTGAGCAAGCAGAAGACGGCTCGGCAAAGGTCGATAGCCCGCTGAAGACTCCTGACAGTGGATCCGAGGAGAAACTGGTTGCTGCGATCGTCGACTTACAGAAAACTGAATTGACGCCTAAGGCAGTAGCAGCCGATGTGGTCGTCACAGAGACCCAATCCAACCAGGTTAATCCGCAGGGCGCACTTTCATCTGAGCCCAAACCTGTAGAGAAAACACAACCCATGGTTGAGGCGAAACCCAGAGCCAAAGCCAAACCCAAACCCAAACCGAAGGCCAAACCCAAAACCCAAACTGCGACGCTCTCTATCAAAAAAGAACCAAACGTGTCTGCGACTCCTCGAGCGCCTCTTGACCCTAAAGTGGCAGACCGGTTTGTGACTACGGAGTTTTCCACCGTGATGGCATCAGGGACCCAGCCTGCCGGAGTCGACAACGCTTCGGCGAGCCAGCCGGTTTCGTCAGATACACGCCAGCTGACGGTTCGAGTCAAAGAAAGCACCCATATCGTTGTGTGGGATCGTGATGATCAAACCCTGTTTCGCCGATACGTAGAATCTGGCAAAGTCATTACGCTGGCTGGCAAACCGCCATTCACCCTTCAGGTAAGTTATCCTGAAGGTGCGAGCGTCATTTACCGCGGCCGCGAGCTTGCAATCCCGATTCCTAAATCGGGCCGTAACGCCAAAGTTATTGTTGGGCGCTAGGACAATGGCCTTCGGAGATAATGTGCGCGCCGTGCGTGGGATGAATGACTTGTTGCCTAGTCAGACAGCCCGTTGGCAACGGGTTGAAACCGTGTTACGGGAAGTTGCAGGCCGCTACGGTTACCAGGAGATTCGCACGCCGGTCATTGAGCGCTCTGATCTTTTTTATCGGTCTATCGGTGAGCAGACCGACATTGTTGAAAAGGAGATGTACACCTTTACCGATAATAACGGAGATAGCCTGACCTTGAGGCCGGAGGCCACAGCGAGTTGTGTACGTGCGGGCAACGAGCACGGCTTGTTGCATAACCAGACTCAGCGTTTTTGGTACACCGGCCCCATGTTTCGCCATGAGCGCCCACAAAAGGGTCGCTACCGCCAGTTTCATCAGTTTGGCGTCGAAGCCTTGGGATGGCCCGGACCCGATATAGACGCCGAGATTATTATCCTTGGCGAAAGACTTTGGCGAACCTTGGGAATTTCTAGTGTTAATTTGGAGATCAACACGCTGGGGTCTGCCTCAGCGCGAGCAGGTTTCCGAGATGCCTTGCGTGACTACCTGGCAGCCCATGTGGACGCTCTCGACGGCGACAGTCAGCGACGCTTGCAACGAAACCCTTTGCGTATATTAGACAGCAAGGATGAGGGTACTCAGGCGGTGCTTGTGGGTGCACCCGACTTAATGAGCTTTCTTAACGATACGGAGTTGGCCGAATTTTCGCGACTTCAAGGTCTGCTGACTGCAGCCAAGATCAACTTCAAAGTCAATAGCCGTCTGGTTCGGGGACTCGATTATTATACTGGCGTTGTTTTTGAATGGGTTACGGATCAGCTCGGGGCGCAAAGCGCCGTTTGCGCAGGGGGGCGTTACGACACTCTGGTTGAGCAGCTTGGCGGCACCCCAACCCCGGCAGCGGGATTCGCCTGCGGTCTCGAGCGACTGATTGATCTGGTGGCACTTAGCGAGGTTGATTTGCCCTCTGCGAGGGCCGAGGTCTTTCTTGTGCTTGTCGCGGCAGGCGCCGAGGAGTTCGGTGTCAGCTACGGCGAGCAATTGCGGGATGCGGGCCTCGACGTGCTGTCCAACTGTGGTCAGGGAAGCCTAAAGAAGCAGATGCGCCGCGCCGATGCAAGCGGCGCCGAGGTGGCAGTGATTGTAGGCGATGATGAACGGAGCCAAGGAACTGTCAGTATCAAGCCTTTGCGGAGCCAAGGTCCGCAGCTGAGCGTGCCAGCACACGCCCTGGTCGAAGAAGTCCAGAAGATTCTGGCCAATGATTCACACTAACTGGTATTTGACATGACAGATGAGCCGCAGAAACCACAGATGCATTTTGCCCAGGATGATGAGACCGAGAAACTAAAGCAGTGGTGGAAACGCAATGGCACCGGTATTGTCGCTGGTATCGTACTCGGCGTGGGTGGGGTAAGCGGTATTCAGGGATGGCGCATGTACCAGGACTATCAGACTGGACAGGCCTCGATGTATTACCAACAGATGCTTGTTGCGGTTGCAAAAGAAGATAATGAGGCTGCGGTTCGAGCCGCAGATACACTGGTAGTGAGTCACTCCGAAAGCGGTTATGCCGATATCGCTCGACTCATGCTTGCCCGACTTGCAGTTGACGCGGGCGATCACGGTCAGGCCGAAACGGTGCTTGAGGATTTGCTTGCGGTAACAAAAGATCCCGCGATGGGCCACACCGCACGAATCCGTCTCGCGGTACTCGCACTACAAGCAGGAAAGGCTGATCGTATTAAAGCCCTTGCAGCTGAAGGGCAGGAAGGGGGTTTTGCTTCCCAATATCAGGAATTGCTTGGCGACGCCCTGACTGAGGTAGGTGAGTGGGAGCAAGCGCAACAAGCTTATCAGTCGGCATTGGCCGCGATGGCCTCGGACTCTTCGGCTGGACAACTGCTGAACGCAAAGTTAAATATGACCAGGCAAGGTGCTGATACTCTATGAGCTTTATGCGTCTTACGGTTATGGGGCTTGCATTTGTTCTAGGCGGATGCGGTTCTGGGGCTGTGCACTTTATGCGCGAGGGTGCACCCGCAGGGAGTGTGCCTCAAGTCGAGCAGAAGATTGATCTTCAAAAGTCCTGGCGAAAGGATATAGGTGCAGGGTACACCAACAACAACTTTTTGCTAATACCGTATGTGGGTGCAGCGACGATTTTTGCCGCCGACCCTAGGGGCGGAGTGGTTGCTTTGGATAAGAAAATTGGCAAGGTATTGTGGCGACGCGATATTGGAGAGCCCCTGGCCGCGGGGGTTGGAGTGGGTGGAGCAACTGTAGTTGTGGTGACGAGGGAAGGGGAAGTGGTTGGACTAGGCGCGGCAGATGGCTTGGTGCTGTGGCGGCAAAAGGTTGGAAGTGAGGTATTAGCACGACCTGTGGTATCTGGTGACCGGGTCTTGCTGCGCTCAGGCGATGGTCAGGTGATTGGACTATCACTGTCGTCCGGCGAGATCGTCTGGCGGGTTCGCCGGGCGGTGCCAGCCTTAAGTGTCCGGGGGCTTTCAGCCCCTTTGATTATTGGGGATGTTGCTGTGGTCGGATTTGCGAGTGGGCGGCTCGCGGGTATTGATCCTGAAACCGGCCGTGAGCTTTGGAACGTACCGATATCGCGCCCGTCAGGTAGCAACGAGATTGATCGGCTTGTTGATATCGACGCCGACCCCTACCGGATCGGTGACTTGTTCTTCGTCGCGGCCTACCAATCACGAATCACTGCATTGTCGCTGCAGACTCAACGCATACAATGGCAGGTAGCCCTTTCAACAGTGCGCTCGCTTGGGTCGTCTGGTCAACTGTTGCTGGTAACCGCAGATGATGGCACCGTGACCGGAGTCGCTGTCGGTACCGGCAAGGTTGAATGGACGCAAGACAAAATTCGCGGTCGGGGCGTGACCGCTCCGCTGGGACTGGGAGATTCAACCAAGGCCGTAGTCGGCGATTACGAAGGATACCTTTACCTGATTGACACAGCGTCAGGGGAACTGCTGGGGCACAAGAAAGGGCGTGGCGGGGCAGTCATTGGTATATTTTCTGTCGACGGAGATGGAGACTTTCTCACGCTATCAGAAAATGGCGCGCTAACTGCCTGGTCTGTGCGCGGTTGACCTGTCTGGTAATCAATGCCCATCCCGGGCATAGGCCGTAAGAATAATGATTCCGGTAGTTGCGCTTGTTGGACGCCCTAACGTAGGTAAATCGACCCTTTTTAACCGGTTGACTCGCTCGCGCCAGGCTTTGGTAGATGACCAACCCGGGGTGACCCGCGATAGACTGTACGGAGAGGTTTGGCGGGGCTCGCAAAAAGTCCTCGCTGTAGACACTGGTGGACTGTCGGACGAAGCAGGCGAACTAAGTAGCGCGGTAAGACAACAGGTTGACCAGGCTCTTGACGAAGCCGATGCCGTGGTTTTTATCGTCGACGCGCGGGATGGGTTGACCCACCAGGATATCGCTATAGGCGCCGACCTGCGCAAGGGTGATAGTCCGGTGTTTCTGGCGGTTAACAAGGCTGAAGGGCTTGATGGTGCGACCACAGGTGCCTAATACTTCGAACTGGCGTTAGGAGCACCGTTGGTGATTTCCGCCCGAACTGGGCAGGGCGTTGAGGAGTTATTGGCCGAGGTGCTTGTGAGGTTTCCTCTGTCGAAGGATGATGCTGTTGACAATGGGCGGCGGGTTGCAGTCGTAGGCAGGCCTAACGTTGGTAAGTCGACGCTGGTCAATGCGCTGGTCGGCCAACCCCGACTGATCGTCGCGGACTTGCCTGGGACAACGCGGGATAGCATCCAGGTGCCAATGGATCGTTATGGGCAGCGTATGGTACTGGTGGATACGGCAGGGGTTCGACGCAAGTCCCGGGTACGCGAGACCCTTGAGAAATTTTCAGTGGTTAAGACGTTGCAAGCACTTGCCACTGCTGATGCGGCATTGCTGGTGTTGGATGCTAGAGCGGGACTCAGTGATCAGGATGCGGCAATCGCCGGAATCATTGTCGATAGCGGACGGTCTATCGTGGTGGCCGTCAATAAGTGGGATGGATTAGAGCGCAGGGATCGCAACCTGATTCGGCGCGATTTGACGCGACGTCTGGATTTTTTACCTGAACATGAGTCATTGTTTATCTCGGCGTTGCACGGTTCTGGGGTCGGCGATTTGATTGGCGCGCTGCAAAGGGCGCAAGGGAGCGCTTTGGCAGACCTTGGAACCGGAGCGCTGAATCGTGCCTTGACTAGTGCCTTGGAGCATCATTCGCCCCCGATGATTAACAATCGTGCGGTCAAGCCGAAGTATGCCCATCAGGGGGGGCGCAACCCGCCAATTGTGGTTTTGCACGGTAATTTACTGCACAAGGTTCCCGCAAGTTACTTGCGTTACCTGGGTCGCAGCCTTGCCAAGAGTTTCCGCCTGATTGGAACCCAGATCCGGTTTGAGTTACGCAAAGCAGATAACCCTTACTCTGGCAGACCGAGTCACCATCGTCGAAAACACCAATAATGGAGCCATTAGGTTTTAAAACGTTTCCTGTTTATCGGCCGAGGTTTTGTCCCTCTGCCGGGTTCCTCGCGACTGACGGATTCCACTCGAGACTGTGCTGTGCCGTCCGCGAAGCGAGTTTCAATGGTCGCCCCGGTAGCCAATTGGTGTGCAGAGCGCACCAGGGTATTCCCCTTTTCAGTATGGACGATAGCGAAGCCTCGCTCTAGGGTCGCTAGCGGGCTGAGGGCACGCAGATGGGTCTCCAGGGTATTCAGTCGCCTATCGGCCTGATGCGTAATCTGTAGGGTTTGGGTGATCAGTTGTTTTCGAATATTGTTGTGAGTCGTACCAAGGTGAAGGAGTCGCGTTATTGGTGAATTTCCAGCCAGACGTTGAGCAAGGCGGGTTGCGGCATGGCCGGTGTCCCGGGTCTTAGCACTCCCCGCGTTCCGAAGTCGTTGGGCGAGCGCCCTAAGTTGATGACCTTGGTGCATTAGGCGCTCATGGGGGTGGCGAATTCTCGGCTGGGTGGCGTCTAGCCGCTGCGCACCCGACCTCAGGGCGTAACTCATCCCCTTGAGTGCTCGCTTGCCCAGATTGAGAATAAGTAAGTCAATCTCTTTGTGATCTGGTGTAGCGGATTCGGCTGCAGCGGTCGGGGTAGCACAACGCAGATCGGCCGCAAAATCTGCGAGGGTGAAGTCGGTTTCGTGACCGACTCCGGTGACCACGGGAACCACGCAATCACGGATTGCTCTCACTACAGTCTCTTCGTTGAACGCCCACAGGTCTTCAATTGACCCACCGCCACGGGCCAGAATGATCAGGTCAGGAGTAGGCACCATTTTGGCTTGAGCGATTGCACGACTAATATCCAAGGCGGCGGCCTTGCCTTGTACAGTTACCGGGTAGACGTTGACCTCGGCAAGCGAAAAGCGCCTGGCTAACGTTGTAAGTACATCCCGGATGGCCGCACTGGATGGGGAACTGATGACCCCTATCCGCGATGGTGTGGCGGGGATTGCCCGTCGCTTGGTTTCATCGAAAAGGCCTTCGGCTGCGAGACGTTTTTTCAGAATCTCATACTGTTGCCGAAGCCGTCCCTCGCCAGCGGCTTCCATGTAGTCGACTATCAGCTGAAAATCGCCCCGAGATTCATAGATAGAAACAGTACCCCGAACCACGACCGCGGCGCCGTCAACGAGGTCTGTGGTGTGGCGCATGCGCCGGTTGCGAAACATCGCGCAACGTAGTTGCGCTTTATTGTCCTTGAGGGAAAAATATATATGCCCTGAGGCGGGTGTCGCGAGGTTGGATATTTCTCCGGTTAACCAGATTCCTGTGAAGTTGTCCTCGAGAAGCGCTCGCGCCTCTCGGGTAAACTGGCTGACTTTATAAATGACCGGATCCATCCCAGGATTGTGCCCTCAGGCTTTAAATACAGCAATTAGGTTGTTGGGAATAATTCACCTACTAGAGGTATAAAAAAACCGGGTTTTACCCGGTTTTTTCGGCGCCACTTTTTCGAATCAGTCAGTAGGTCGGTTTTGCACCCTTTTGTTGTTCAGCTTGGACGATTCCTGTCATTGCGGCCCAGGAGATTCGCTGTGCCAGGCGGGCGGCCTCTGCTTCGTCGTTGGCTTCTAACTTGGCCTTTGCGGTTTCCAATAATTTAGCCAGGCCAACGGCCTTGCCGCCCGTAGCCGGATCGATCAAACGCCATACTGCTCCGGCACTTTTGGCCGCCTTAAGATCCGTTTCTGCCTGACCGACAGCATCGGCGGCGGATAATCCGGCCAGAACCGCTGCACTTGTCAACGAAAATGCTAGAGCGGCTATTGTGGTAGATGCCTTCGTCGCTTTTCTCATAGTAATTGGTCCGGATAGGAAAAATGGAAACTACGCATAGTAATCAGTCACTTGCGTTAACAGGAAACGATACAAGTTTACCTGGAACAAGTCAAACCCTATAATTCTTCGATGGAACCTATTGATTTGGCACTCACTTTCGATGACGTGCTGTTGGTTCCGGCGCTTTCTGAGATTCTCCCACATGAAGTTGCCCTTAACTCGCGATTTTCCCGAAACATTTCGCTAAATATCCCGCTCGTCTCAGCAGCGATGGATACGGTTACAGAAGCCAGGGCAGCGATCTGTCTCGCGCAAGCAGGTGGAATCGGCGTTGTGCATCGCAATCTGACACCAAGCGCACAGGCCGAGCAGGTTCGGATTGTTAAGAAGTATGAAAGTGGTGTGATTGTTGACCCAATTTGCGTTTCCACCTCCGCTACCGTTGCAGAGGTGCTTGCGTTGACCCGCGAAAAACACATCTCAGGTGTACCGGTCCTTGACGAAAAAAAGAAGTTGGCTGGCATCGTTACCAGCCGCGATTTGCGTTTCGAGACACACTTTGATCAACCTGTGACTGGGGTCATGACCCCCCGCGAGCGGTTGGTCACAGCTTCTGAAAGCGCGAGCCGGGAAACTATCCGCCGGTTACTGCACGAACACCGTATTGAAAAAGTATTGCTGGTTGATGACGATTTCAACCTCAAAGGGCTGGTTACAGTAATGGATATCCAGAAGCAGACCGAATTTCCTGAAGCCTGCAAGGATGAACTTGGGCGGTTGCGCGTGGCCGCCGCGGTAGGCACAGGCGGGGATTCCCCAGAACGTTGTGAGCGCCTGGTGGACGCCGGTGTGGATGCGATTGTTGTCGACACCGCACATGGACATTCCCGTGGCGTGCTGAGCCGGGTTACTGAGGTTAAGAAGATGTTTCCTACGGTAGATGTAGTCGCCGGCAATATTGCAACAGCCGATGCAGCGCGGGCATTAGTCGACGCCGGCGTGGATGCCGTTAAGGTTGGCATTGGCCCTGGATCTATCTGCACAACTCGGATCATCGCCGGAGTGGGTGTTCCGCAGGTGACTGCAGTTGCCGATGTTGCCGAGGCTCTCACCGACACCTGCGTGCCAGTGATCGCCGATGGAGGAATACGGTTTTCCGGCGATGTTGCCAAGGCAATTGCTGCGGGTGCGCATGTTTCGATGATCGGTGGTTTATTTGCCGGCACCGAGGAAGCGCCGGGCGAGATCGAACTCTTTCAAGGGCGCTCGTACAAGAGTTATCGCGGCATGGGCTCTTTAGGAGCGATGCAGGATGGGTCGAAGGATCGTTACTTCCAGGAGGGTCAGGAAGATCCCGGTAAACTGGTCCCCGAAGGGATTGAAGGTCGGGTGCCATACAAGGGACCTATGGCTCAGATCATTCATCAGTTAACCGGGGGACTACGGGCGAGCATGGGGTACACCGGATGCGCGACAATTGACGAGATGCGTACAAAGTGTCGCTTCGTGCAGATCACCCATTCCGGGGTTGCCGAGAGCCATGTGCACGATGTTGTTGTCGTCAAAGAGGCTCCCAATTACCAGCGGGGCAGTTAAGCATTGGTCAAGACCGGGATGGCGGCAGCCGTAGTCCCGGATCCGCATGCCGAGCGGATTCTGATTCTTGATTTTGGATCGCAGTACACCCAACTGATCGGCCGTGCCGTTCGTGAGGCTGGGGTCTATTGTGAGATTCATTCATGTGAAATGTCTTTTGCCCGGATATGTGCCTTTAACCCTGCGGGGGTGATTCTGTCAGGCGGCCCTGACACGGTTACCGAAGAAGCTACTGATAGGGCACCGCTTGAGTTGTTCGACTGGGATCGCCCATTGCTTGGAATCTGCTACGGAATGCAGGCCATGGCGGCACAGTTGGGTGGGGCAGTAGAGACCAGCGATCACCGTGAATATGGTTTCGCCCGTATCACCCCTTCGTCAACACCCGGTTTGTTGCGTGAACTGCGTGGCGATGAGGCCACCTCTAATTCCGCTTTAGAGGTGTGGATGAGTCATGGCGATAGAGTCACCAGTTTGCCAGAAGGGTTTTCTGTTATGGCAGCAAGCCCAAACGCCCCGTTTGCGGCTATCGCGGATGAACGCCGCCGGTTTTACGGGCTGCAGTTTCACCCCGAGGTAACTCATACCATTCATGGACGCGAGATTTTGTCTCGTTTTGTTCGGCAGATCTGCGGCTGTTCAGCTCAGTGGACCTCGGAAAATATTATTCACACTATTACCGAAGACGTGCGGGACCAGGTGGGTACGGATCAGGTAATACTCGGCCTTTCTGGCGGAGTCGATTCCTCGGTAGTTGCGGCGTTACTGCACCGCGCCATCGGCAATCAGTTGACCTGTATATTCGTCGATAATGGTTTGTTGCGTCTGAACGAGGGTGATGAGGTAATGGCCACCTTTTCGAAGCACCTCGGAGTGCGGGTAATGCGCATTGATGCAGAGGCTCGTTTCCTAGATGCACTTTGCGGTGTGGCAGATCCTGAGGAAAAGCGCAAGATCATTGGCCGTGTATTTATAGATGTTTTTCAGGATGAGGCGAAGAAGATAGCCGGGTCCCGGTGGCTGGCTCAGGGAACCATTTACCCTGATGTGATCGAATCGGCTGGCACCAAATCCGGCAAGGCCAAGGTCATCAAATCGCACCACAATGTGGGTGGACTGCCCGAATCGTTGCATCTGTCGCTTTTGGAGCCTTTGAAGGAATTATTCAAAGACGAGGTACGTCGAATTGGGATCGAGTTGGGATTGCCTCGCGAGCTTGTTTTCCGACACCCGTTTCCGGGCCCGGGCCTTGGAGTACGCATACTAGGCGAAGTCCGCAAGGAGTACGCGGATATCCTGCGCCAGGCGGATGCCATCTACCTGGAAGAACTGCATCGCAACGACCTCTACGATGAAACCAGCCAGGCCTTTGCAGTCTTTCTGCCAGTTCGATCAGTTGGAGTTGTCGGCGATAACCGGGCTTATGAGTATGTCATCGCTCTGCGGGCGGTCGAAACCATCGACTTTATGACAGCCAACTGGAAGCACATTCCCTATGATGTTCTCGCGCATATCTCCACTCGCATCATCAACGAGGTTCGGGGCATTAGCCGTGTGACCTACGATATTTCGGGAAAGCCCCCAGCGACGATTGAGTGGGAATAAGTAGTATTTTTTAAGTGATTGGTTATAAATTGAAATATTTCAAGAAACTTTCGACAAACTTTTAAGAATGCCTCGAAAAATCAATCATATAGTATTCTCGATTACAAGAATTCAAAAAACTTTGACCTGCTATCACAGTTCGATAGTTTTCAAAAGAATTTAGGTGGGTCTCAAAAAAAGGCAACAAAGAAGCATTTTGCAAGTCAGTGTTCAAGCGCGGCCATATTTACCTGCTGCAAAATCTTATGGCGTCCGCCAAGACCTCTAAATTTAACCTTACTGTCGATAATTTCGACGTTGGCAGATACTCCCCTCAGTTTGGCGAACAGGACACCGTTGGCAGAACCGTGGGACAGTGAAACTCGGGAAATAACCTCAAGACCCTTGCTGTCAATCAAGATGGGGTCCAGCAGAATGTGGTCTTCTTGTGTGTGGGCGATCAATTGGCCCTGCACGTTCTTCACGTTCAGCATCTTGTCGAGCGGTGATTTCTTCTTGGCAGGGTCTCGAAAGCCCGCAATGAGCGGCTCCACATCACGCATCGTAAGGCTCATCCGGCCGTCAATCTTCATAGGTTGATCCCAGATCAGATCTCCCTCGCTGATAACGAACTCGCCCCACCAATCTTTTTCAGTTTTACGCCCCAATGTCACGAGTTGTGTATCGTGAAGCCGCAAGACGGTGTCCCTTAAACGGTAAGTTTTTCGACCATAATCACCTTCGGTCAGATTTGCCGATAACTCAAAAGCGGTGTGAATCTCTCTGTCACGCGCTATCAGAGATACCTCCTCACCTATCAGTGTGATGCTGCCTTCTGCGGTGCCGCCGTTGAGAGTCATCCCGCCACGAAGTATGCCTGTGCCGGAAAGGAACTTGAGGCCGGACTGTCGGGGTAGGTAGGCATTGTAGTGGGCAATGTCGCGAATTACTCCTTCACCGACATCAAACGAAAATTGACTCTGGTTCTCCAGTTCCTGATGGTAAAGATACAGCCTTGGGATCCGCACCGAGGCAACCAGATTCTTTCCCTCGAGATAGGCTTCCGATTGCCCTCCCTGAGTCAGGTGAAAGTCGTCGATTGCGACCTGGAGCCGTACTGGGTGCTCGGTTTTCGCGTCGACGCTTCCCTGGATCTGACCACTACCAGAAGCCTCCAAGGCAAGAAATGTGGTCTGGAAGTTTTCAGATTGAAAGGCGAGACGACTGCCGTCGACTACCTCACCATCTTTCAAGACCACTTTGGCGTCAAGATATCCACTACCCCCGGCGCCAAAGTTGTATAGCGCATTGGGCAGAAAGTAAGTCCTGCCAAGGTTTTCGAGGTCGCCCTTTGCAGTGATCATTCCCGACCAGAATTTCAGCATGTTCTTTCCCCGATTCTCACGGAGAATATTTTTGGCAACAGATAAATCTGCACTGATCTGGAGTATTCCCGTTGAGTCTTGTGGTTGGGATAGATCACCCACAGCCATACCGACCTGAAGATTGCTTATCTCTATATGCCCGCCTCTGGTAACGAAATACATGGTCAGCGCGTCCAGTTGGCCGCTACCCTCCAGAGTCATTTCGTTAAAGTCCGCTTTTCGAATATTGCTCGCGAAAATGTTCGTGAGTCTGATAGTCCACGGGGGCTTAGTTGATTTTTGTGCTGTTAAAGGGTTAGGTTTTTGCGCTGAATTGATCTGGATGACACTGGCGGATGAGTTCTGTTCGGTTAGGATAGACGGCAGTTTAACTTTTTTATTTTTCGGGTTTTGGATGTAACTTACTTCAACGCCGTCTCCGTGCGCTTTTCGGATGCTGATCGTTCGAGTGATGAGGGGAATGAGTGACAGGTTAATGGAGCCGGTATCAATACTGAGATGAAAACGGTTTCCTCTTACAGTCGTGGAGCTAAGTTCAAGGTCTTCGATGTGAAAATACCCAGGAACCAATGTCCATGCCGATCGCCACTGGATCGTCAATTTTTCAGGTTTCCAGCTGATCATTCTCTCCGCAACCCCCGAGACAATGAGGATATTGCCAATGACTGGATAGGCAAGAAGGATTCCAACGATTAGGCTGAGAAGTCGGGCGTTTACCTTTTTAATAGCCATGGTATATCTGTCAGTACTGGGATCGGTGTATTATCGTCAAAAAACACTGTTCGTGATAATGCTTGCGAAGCAATAACGGTGATTAGCTCTTCGCCCCGCATTGTAAGCGGCCAATTTTCCTAACATGCGCTGGAAAATGTTTCTAAGCAGTCCTCATCCCGAGCGTTAATAAAGCGGAAAGTTTAAATGGCGATGACTCCGAGCAAGAAGACGTTATTCGTGGGGTTAGCGGCTATCTGTCTGTCGAGCGGATGCGCTTCACTGGCTCCGCCTGTCGAACGAAATCTTCAAATCACGCCAGCGGTTGCGAATGAGACCGAGCTGGATCAGATCATTTCGACAGCCTTGGCACCTTTCTCAAAGAGAAGTGGTGCGCACTTTTTGAAAGACGGTCTTGACGCTTTTGCGGCACGTCTTGCCGGCGCAGACCGGGCGAGTCGATCGATCGACGCGCAGTATTACCTTTTTCATGATGATGTTACCGGGAAACTGCTGGCCCACAGGTTCCTGTCGGCCGCCAATCGCGGCGTAAAGGTACGGCTCCTGCTGGACGATATCGGAATTCAGGGCAAAGACTCCTACCTGCTAACCCTCGATGCCCATCCCAGAATTGATGTACGCATTTTTAACCCCTTCGCCAATCGCCGATTCCGGTTGTTTGAATACCTTTATCGGTACGGGGTCGTGACCCGTCGAATGCATAACAAGTCCATGATTATTGACGGTGTTGTCGCAATTGCCGGAGGGCGAAATGTTGGTGACGAGTATTACGACGACCATAAAACATCAAATTTTCTGGATATGGACGTCATGGTTTTCGGCCCCGTGGTGCAGGATATCTCAAGCCAATATGACGAATACTGGAATAGTCGTTATTCTTATTCCATTAGCGAACTTGCCCGCAAACAGGTGGCCCGGGAGGAGGCTGAGGCAGGCTGGGTGCAGTTGGATCAGTTTGCCCAAACCCAGCAAGACGGTATCTACCTCAAAAGGTTGCGCGAGACTCCGTTTTATGAGCACCTGCAGGCGGGGACGCTTCCGGTGGCGATAGCACCAGCACTTGTGCTTGCGGATCGGCCAGAAAAGATCCGACTGCCATTAGATGATATTAGTACCCACCTAGGTCCAGATCTATGGCCGCTGTTTAGGCAAGCCTCAGAAGAACTTCTGATTCTCAATCCGTACTTTATCCCAGGTCATGATGGCGTCGCGGCCCTGACGGAGGCCGTAAGCCGGGGCAGTCGGGTGATCGTTCTGACTAATTCTTTGGCGTCCAATGATGTTGCGATCGTGCATGGCCATTATGCGAAGTACAGAAAACCACTTTTGCGTGCGGGCGTCGAACTTTACGAATTAAGAGTAGATAGACCCAAGGGCACCTCATCGGATTTTGTCGACGAAGACGACGAAGCCCATATGAGTCTTCATGTCAAAACATTTATCTTCGATAGAAAGAAAACGTTTATCGGGTCTTTGAATCTTGATCCGCGGTCGGTGTACCAAAATACCGAATTGGGCATAGTCGTCGAGGATACCGGAATGGCGGAGGAGATTGCCACCATTACCATGGATCGGCTCCTGGACATCGCCTACGAAGTGGGCCTTGATGAGAGCGACAGGCTTTTCTGGTTGGGTCGGGATCCCGTGACTCATGAGATAACGCGTTATCAGAGCGAGCCCGACGCGAGCATCGTTCAGCGCATTATTGCAGCCATTTCGAGAGTGCTTCCGGTGGAGGGGCAACTCTAATATGTCAAAGTCATCAGATCGCACCACAATGTGTGTGGCCTGCCCGAATCATTGCACCTGTCGCTTTTGGAGCCTTTGAAGGAGTTATTCAAAGACGAGTTTCGGGGCATTAGCCGTTTGACCTACGATATTTCGGGCAAACCCCACCGACCATTGAGTGGGAGTGATGTAATAATCAAAGGTCGGGACCTTGCAAAGAATCGGTGAGCGCAAAGTGACTACAAATTTGGTCGACAAATGAGTAAAAACATACACTTACAAACAAATCCATAGCGCAAGGCTCGTATAAAGCGTGCACGGTTTTTAAATCAATAATTTGTGGCAGCTCTGGCTGATAAACGTGGCACGTTTCGGGCACGTATTACCCTTGATTGATTTGTATTTTTAGTTACTGAAATCAACTAATACTTACGGAGATAAAACAAAAATCTAATGAACAGAAATGAGAAAACAGGATTTATAGGGCTGGGATCAATGGGCGAGGGTATGGCCCTGAACCTTGCTCGAAAACAATTTTCACTGGTGTTGCACGACACTCGAGTGAATCAATATCGTGGTTTCTCAGAGTACGGGAGTGAGTCTGTGAGTTCACCCGCTGAAGTGATGCGCGAAGCCGCTACCGTGCTAACTGTTTTGCCAGGGCCAAAAGAAGTCGAAGAGGTGATCTTAGGAGCCGACGGATTGCTCGACAATGCAGTTGCAGGCGATGTCATCATGGACCTTTCAACAGTTCTTCCAGATACGTCAGACAGATTAGCCGCGGCTTGCGCCGCTAAAGGTGTCTCATTCGTGGATGCACCCATCGGTCGCTTGGCCCAGCACGCTTGGGAGGGTACTTCCATGTTTATGGTCGGGGCACACAAAGAGGATTTTGAAAGAATCAGATTGCAACTCGAAGCAATGGGTACGACGATTATTCATTGCGGAGCACCCGGTACTGGGACTCGTACTAAATTGTGCAACAATTTCCTGGCAATCGGCTCCTGCATGATGAATGCAGAGTTTGTTGCGCTTACTCAAGGATTTGGATTGGATCTTACTACGACTCTAGAAGTGATACATGGCACGACAGCCACTAATGGCCAGCTCAAGATTAACTACGCAAACAAAGTGTTTAAAGGCGATATTGACCCAGGGTTTCAGATTAATTTGGCTCACAAGGACTTGAGTTTAATTCTCGATTCTGCGGCAGAAATGCAAGTCCCCTTACCGATCGGCGCAGTAATTCGAGAGAGTGTAAGTGCGGCGAAGGCAGATGGTTGGGGAAGCAAAGATTTTTCTGGTTTGGCCGATTACTGGTGTGAACGTGCTCATGTGAATAAGGCCAGAGTTGGGGCGGATGAGCAAGAAACCTGATGCAACCGGAAAAGAGTTGAAATCCCTTTAAAGCAAAGTCGTGACTGACGAAAGCCAGTCGCAATTTATTATCGGTTCAGGTGAGCGATGGATGGGCGAAGTATTGCTAAGCCGCAGGCCCCCTGCGAGTGCTTACGTGTTTGATGATGGCTTTTTGACAATTCATGCCTGCAAGATCCAGCCCGGCAAATTTCGTCATTCGGGTTGGCAAGCGGAGGTTTCCATTGCTTGCTTATCTTTAGAAATAAATTGATCTGTCCTTTTGAAACCACAGTTGCAAACCTTAATGTTTGAAACGAGACCCTGCCATGAGTGAGACAAAACCCAAAGAATTATTGGCACAGGCCGGTCGCGATATGGCCGGCGCCTTTTCAGCCCGGCTTTGCGCGATCGGTGTTGAATTGGGCATTTTCAAAGACCTCGATCAAAACGGTCGCTCAACATCAGAGCAGATCGCTACTCGGATGGGGTTAAACGAACGTTATCTACGCGAGTGGCTGCATGGCATCGTGCTGAGCGGTTACGTCGAATTTGACAAAACCACGCGGGAAGCCTGGCTCAGCGTGCAGCAAGCGCAAGTTCTCGTCGAAGACGGCGGGCGCTTTGCACAATTTGGGGCGTTCAAACTTCTCAACAGCGCCCTTTTGCCCTATGACAACTTATTAACAGCCTTTCGGGACGGCGGCGGAATCGGATTTGAAGACTACCCCCCGGCGTTGTGGGAAGCGCTTGATCATACTGGTTGTTCCCGTTACCGGCATTTTTTGGTAAATGATTGGTTGCCGCACGTGCCTGCTTTAGTTAAAAAACTTTCCCACGGTGTCAGCTTTGCCGATTTCGGCTGCGGCACAGGCCGATCAACTGTTGAATTGGCAAAACGGTTTCCAAGTTCTAACTTCGTCGGATATGACGCGTTTTTACCCAATATTGAAAAGGCCTTTGAAAATGCCAGATCCGCTGGGGAAGGGGAGAATATCACCTTCAAACATTGGAATATGGGAGAAGGTAGCCCAGGCAAATATGATGTCGTAGCCTGCTTTGATCTTATTCATGACCTGCCTGATCCTGAACTGGGGCTGAGGGTAATTCAAGAATCGATGAACCAGGGCGGCTTATTTTTGTTGATGGATATTGAGGCCGAAGATGACCCTGTGAACAACGATGGCCCGTTTGGCGTGTTTAAGTTGGGCATCAGCCTGCATTTTTGCATGACAACCTCGATGTGGCAGGGCGGGGAAGGGCTTGGAACGGTTGGTCTTTCCGAAATGGTCCTGCGGGATATGAGTCAAAAAGCCGGGTTTTCCAAAGTCAACAAGCTGGACATTCAACATCCGCTCAATAGCCTCTATCTGATTGAATAGCTGATATTAAAGAGTGAACCCGATCCGAACGCCGCGTATTGGTTACGCATCGTACAACGTCAAAAACGCATCTTCACGAGCGACATTAATGCCCGTCGCGCCCGTAGCGGTGGCATGAAAGCCAGCGCGTTTTTTACCACCTGAGCGGGGTTCGGGCCGAATCAGGGCTGTCGGTCAGTGACTGAGTGCGTTGCCAGGTCACTTTCCCGCAGTAAACGACTGATGGACTTGGGCATATAGGGCGCTTATTCTTTCTATACCACTTACAAAATTTTCACTACCGAATGGGAGAAACTGGTACGAACGTGGCGTCGGATGAGCGCTGGATGCGCGAGGCCCTGCGTCAGGCGAAAGCAGCCGCAGACCATAACGAGGTTCCGGTCGGGGCGGTTGTCGTAATCGATAATGAAGTGATTGGGGCAGGCCACAACTGCCCGGTGCGCTCTAACGATCCCACGGCGCATGCCGAGATTCGGGCGCTGCGCGATGCCTGCAATACGGTTGGTAACTATCGACTACCTGAAGCAACGCTATATGCAACGCTCGAACCCTGTCTAATGTGTGCCGGTGCGATTTTGCAGGCGCGCCTTTGTAGAGTAGTTTTTGGCGCGCGCGATGAGAAAGCGGGGGCGGTCGGCAGTACCGCTAACCTGTTGCAAAGCCCGTTGGTAAATCATCAGTGTGAGGTCAAGGCCGGGGTGCTCGGTGATGAGAGCGCCCAATTACTCCAGGAATTTTTCGCTGCGCGCCGTGTTCGGGGTTAGCAAGCGCGTACCGTCTATAACGTTGAGTCAGGCTGTAGTGTGGCTGTCGTTGTTTTCTTAGTAGTAGCGGCGGGCGGTTTCGGTCGATTTGGCTGGGAAGTGATCCCGTCGACGCGTGGCAGTCGTTCCTCCCGGGGAGGGATACCAAAAAAGTCGCGATAGCATTTACTAAAATGAGGTGCCGAGACAAAACCGCAGGCAAATGCGATATCCACAATAGATCGGGGCGTGCGAAGGAGGAGTTCGCGGGCGCGGCGAAGTCGAATCTCTAGATAATAACGTGTGGGCACGCATTGAAGGTGTTTTTGAAAAAGTCGCTCCAGTTGGCGTCGAGATATTCCAACATGGGTTGCAAGTTCATCAAGAGTCATTGGCTCTTCGATGTTGGCTTCCATCAACTCAACGGCCTCAACCAGCTTAGGCTGGCTCGAACCCAGTCGCAGGCGCAACGGCATACGTTGGCGATCAGAGCCATCGCGAATCCTCTCGCACAGCATTCCCTCCGAAATCCTACCGGAAAGTTCACGGCCGTGCTTCTGGCTTATCAGAGTCAGCATCATATCCATCGGTGCCGTTCCACCTGAGCAGGTATAGCGATCTCGGTCCAACTCGAAAAGACCAGAAGAAACCACAAGATGCGGAAACTCGTCGTGCATATCAGGAATATTCTCCCAGTGTACCGTGCACCGATAGCCATCAAGCAGGCCAGCGCGCGCAAGGTGGTAAGTGGCGGTGCAGATTCCACCGATCGCGACACCCCTTCTAATAAAAGGCTTCAGTCGTTCGCGCAGGTGTTCCGGGTTTACCGAGTGAAGGTCGACTCCAGCGCAAACAAAAAGAGCATCGAGCGGTTCCTTGCCACTTAGGGGTTGGACAGGACTCAGGGTCAGATTATTACTGGCCCGCCCGGGGACTCCATCAAGAGTGAATAGGGGAAATTGGTACAACTCAGACTCTGTATGGCGGTTGGCCGTACGCAACGGTTCGATCGCGGCGGCAAAAGCCATCATGGTGAAGCCTTCGAGCAACAGGAAACCGTAACGGTCAGCTGTCGGTAATCCAATCTTGCGGATGATTTGTTCCATGACCTCCCCTTATCGCGCAGGAATATATCACTGTTGCTGCGAGAAAAATGGTTTTCTCGCTGATCCGGAAAAATAACTGTCATCCATCAGTTCGGCTGGAGAATCCTTTCCACCGGCTAGATTAAAAACTGGCGCAATATCCCGGGGTGTTGTTAATCTTTCGGGTCAGGGCATCCTGGAATTGGCGACTAAATCGTACCAGGATATTACTTAATGTCGCGTCCCATCTCTGGTAGGATATCTTTATATATAAGCCGTTAAAGGTTTTCACCAAAAACATGGGGGCTAAGGTGGATTTTAGACAGGTGTCGCTAGATGATAAGTACCTTCTGGAATCTGGCCAGGTTTTTATCACAGGTATCCAGGCACTGGTACGCCTGCCCATGTTGCAAAGCCAGGCGGACCGCAGAGCCGGCCTCAATACGGCTGGATATGTCACTGGGTATCGGGGCTCGCCACTCGGCGCGCTGGATCAACAACTGACCATCGCCAACGACCATCTGAAAGCCTACGATGTGCATTTCCAACCCGGAGTGAATGAAGATCTTGCGGCCACTGCGGTGTGGGGTACCCAGCAGGCGGGGCTAAATGGAGACGGGCTCTATGATGGCGTGTACGCCATGTGGTATGCAAAAGGGCCTGGTGTGGATCGATCTGGCGATCCGCTACGCCATGGCAATCTTGCGGGAAGTAGCCCGCGCGGCGGCGTGTTGGTGCTGATGGGCGATGACCACGCTTGCGAATCCTCGACAACTGCTCATCAAAGTGAATACTCCCTCGTTAACACCTTTATTCCGGTTCTGAATCCAGCGGGCGTTCAGGACATCCTTGATTTCGGGCTTTACGGGTGGGCACTATCTCGTTTTTCTGGATGTTGGGTGGGCCTTAAAAGTGTGCACGATACGGTCGAGGCATCGGCATCGGTCGCGGTAGCTCCTGGTCGTGTGCGCACCGAAATTCCGCCAGATTTCCTATTGCCCATAGGAGGTATTAACCTACGCTGGCCGGACACTCCACAGGCGCAGGAGTTTAGGCTGCACGAATACAAACTCCCGGCTGTCACGGCTTTCACCCAATGCAATCCGTTGGATCAGCAAGTGCTGGGTGATAATCGTGCGCCGCTTGGCGTTATTTCTACGGGTAAATCCTACCTTGATGTGCGGCGAGCACTTCTTGAGTTAGGTATCGAATCCGATCAAGCCAAAAACCTCGGGCTTAAGTTATACAAAGTAGGCATGTCCTGGCCGTTGGAGGCGCAGGGCATTAAAGACTTCTCCCAAAGCGTGCGCAAGTTAATAGTGGTGGAAGAAAAACGAGGCCTGATCGAAGAACAGGTCCGTAACATTCTTTATCGAATCCCCGGAGCGCCGGAGGTGGTGGGCAAACTCGATGAGCAGGGTGCGGTTCTGTTTCCGGTACCTGGAAGACTCGGGGCTGCCCACATTGCAATTGCCATCGGTGAGCGGTTAACGAAATTCACCAGCAATGAGTCTTTAAGCGGCGCCCTCAGCGCTTTGCGGGCACGAGTTGAGGGGGGCAAAGCAAAGCCTGCGCCGATGGTGCGCACCCCATATTTTTGTGCTGGCTGCCCACACAACAGCTCAACAGTAGTTCCGGATGGGTCTCGGGCATTGGCCGGTATTGGGTGCCACTACATGGCCCAATGGATGGATCGCAGCACAGCTACCTTCACTCAGATGGGTGGCGAGGGAGCGAGTTGGATTGGGGAAAGCCCGTTTACCACCACCGAGCACGTTTTTCAGAACATCGGTGACGGCACTTATTTTCATTCAGGACTACTGGCTATTCGCGCGTGCGTTAGTGCCGGAGTCAATATCACTTACAAGATTCTGTATAACGATGCGGTCGCTATGACTGGGGGGCAATCGGTTGACGGACCGATGGATGTAGCACGGATCTCCCGGCAGGTATATGCGGAAGGGGTGAGGCGGGTTGCGGTTGTTACCGACGAACCAAACAAGTATCCGACAGACGTTGATTGGGCGCCTGACGTCACGGTTCACCACCGTGATGAACTGATGCGAGTGCAGCGTGAGTTTCGAGAAATTCCCGGAACCTCAGTCATCATTTTCGACCAGACCTGTGCCGCTGAAAAGCGCCGCCGTCGTCGTCGGGGACAGATGAAGACTCCTGATCATCGCCTGTTTATCAACGAGGCAGTCTGTGATGGCTGTGGAGATTGTGGGACGCAATCCAACTGCGTGGCGATTGTGCCGACGGAGACCTCGCTTGGGCGAAAACGAGCGATAGACCAGTCCGCATGCAATATGGACTACTCCTGCCAGAAAGGATTTTGCCCGAGCTTTGTTTCCATCATCGGTGGTGAAAAGCGCCATGGGGTTGGTGACCCCGGACTGATTTCATTGGCTGACTCGCTTATCCTTGAGCCACCTCCAGCTTCGATCGACGGCCAGTTCAGTATTGTACTCACTGGTGTGGGGGGCACTGGAGTAGTCACCATTGGTGCAATTCTCGGGATGGCAGCGCATATTTCCCAGATGGGTTGTTCAGTGCTGGATATGGCTGGTCTTGCGCAAAAGGGTGGGGCCGTGACCAGCCACATCATCCTTGGGTCGAGCCCCTCTAGCATAAGCGCCACCCATGTTGCGGATGGAGGTGCTGACTTATTGCTGGGTTGCGATCTTGTTACCTCTGCTTCCCCTGAGACGAGACAGAAGCTCAACCGAGATACGATCTGTGCAATTAACACCAACCAGATGATGTCTGGCGAATTCATTCATATGCGAGACCAGGTGTTTCCATTGGATGAATTGTTGGGCACAATCCGAGAGGTCGCAGCTAAAGGCGCCTTCAGAACCTTAGCTGCGACGCGCCTCGCCAAAGCGGCTTTCGGCGACACGATTGCCGCCAATATGATTATGTTGGGATTTTCCTTTCAACAGGGCGCACTGCCGATCCCAAGCAGCGCGATCGAGCGAGCAATTGAGCTTAACGGGCAAGCCGTTGAGATGAATAAGAAAGCGTTTCGGTTGGGTCGTGCTGCCCTGAACAATAGTGAGACCATTCACACATTGCTCGATGGCCAGCATCCAATCCGCGAGCAGCAAGGCACGGAGTCATCGGACGATAAGATCGCGATGTTGATCGAACTACTCAGGGAATCCCACGGCGAAAAGGCAGCGTCGACGCTATCGGGATGGGTGGGCATGGTCAGAAAAGAGTGTGATGGGGGGCAACAGTCCAATCTGGCAGCCGTGGTTGCCAAAAGCGGGTTTCAGGTTTTGTACTCTAAAGACGAGTATGAGGTTGCCCGCCTATATACCCGCCCCGGATTTCGACAATCGCTTGAAAGGGAGTTTACTGGAGATTTCTCGCTAAAGGTTCACCTCGCGCCGCCGATACTCTCGCGAATCGATTCTGCTACCGGGCGACCGGTGAAGCGGGCGTTTGGCCCGTGGATTTTTATCGTGTTCCGGATTCTAAATCGCCTGAGATGGATCCGAGATTCTTGGCTCGACCCATTTCGCTATACAAAGGAGCGGCAGTTGGCCCGCGAGATACGAAAGGAGTATGAAAAGACTCTTGAAAGGCTGTGCGCTGGATTCGACAGGGATAGACCCCAGATCGCCGAGCATATAGCCCAATGGCCAATCCAAGTGCGCGGCTTCGGCCCGGTTCGCGAAGAGGCCTTTAAGAAGGCAATGGTCGATCTGGAGCCATTATGGTGTGATTTTCTGGACAATCACAAAAGCACCAGTAAAGCGGCCTGAAGATTGCTGTTAGGCTGCCCGCGCAGTCACGCGAAAATAGTTTTTTATTGCTTGTACGATCGTGCCGATATGCTCTTCGGTAAGGTCGAGGTGGGTGACAAGGCGAACTGGGTTACTTCGTGCTGTGACCAGAATCCCGCGTTCTCTTAAGTGGCCCGATAGACCTTCAAGGCTGTCAGGAGGAAAAGACACGAAGACCATATTAGTGCGCAGACCTGTTGCGTGAACTTTGGCTTCATCCAGGCTAGATAACAATTGGGCAAGACTCTTCGCATTATCGTGGTCCTGTGCGAGGCGTTCGATATGATGATCAAGGGCGTAAAGGCCAGCAGCTGCGAGAACACCGGCCTGGCGGGTTCCGCCACCGAGCATTTTGCGCCAGCGCCTGGCTCGCGCGATAAATTCGCGATCGCCGGTCAGGACACTCCCTACCGGAGCCCCAAGACCCTTTGAAAGACAGGTCGAGACCGAGTCAAAATGCCGGGTAATCACCGATACATCTGTTTTGCATTCGACAGCTGCATTGAAGACCCGGGCACCGTCTAGATGCAGTCGTAGCCGATGGCGATCGGCGAGAGCCCGAGCACCGCTCAGATAATCCAACGGTAAAGGGATGCCTGAAAAGGTATTTTCCAGACAAAAAAGACGGGTGATGGCCATATGAAAATCGTCGGGTTTAATCGCTGCCGCGACCTTGTCGAGATCAAGAGTACCATCCACTTCATTGTCAATCGGCTGGGGCTGAACACTGGCAAGGACCGCGCCGCCTCCGGCTTCGTCAAAGTAGGCGTGAGAGCGGGAGCCGGCGATATATTCTTCGCCGCGTTGGCAGTGAGTCAGGATCGCTAGAAGATTTCCCTGAGTTCCGCTGGTGACAAATAATCCAGCCTCGTGGCTGAGCATATCGGCCATTTGCGCTTCGAGACGATTGACGGAGGGATCCTCTCCATAGACATCATCGCCTACTGGCGCGCTAGACATCGCCTGGCGCATGCCTTGGGTAGGGCGTGTAACGGTATCGCTGCGAAGATCGATAGTTTGGGTCATTGTGGTATTTGGCAACAGTTTTGCTTGGTGCGGGTTTGGGCGATAATGCCCGCTCATATCGTTTATTGTGTCATAACTTAGGGTAGGACCAAAAACAGGGTTTAGTGATGTTGTTAGCTCATCAATTTACATCGGCGTGATTTTGTTGATCGGCCATCCAAGCATTGTTAGCGCGCCCGGTCTGGAGTCAACGCGATGACCGTTAATAAGCGACTTAAAGCAGGAGTAATAGGAGCTGGATATCTCGGTTCAATTCATGCGCGAATCTATGAACGCATGAAAGATGTACATCTGGTTGGGATTGCAGACATTGACCGTGATGCCGGTGAGCAGGTTGCGAAAGAACTCGATTGCGAATACTTCGAAGACGGGCGTTCCATGTTGGGTCGGGTAGATGCCGTCAGTATTGTGGTGCCAACCTCGGCCCATCGTGAGGTTGCCGAGCCGTTTTTGAACGCGAGAATCCCAGTATTAATTGAAAAGCCGATAGCGCACACCTTAGTCGACGCACAACGGATCGTAGAACTAGCGGCGGCTACTGGCACTTTGTTGCAGATCGGACATCTGGAGCGGTTTAACGCCGGGGTTGCGCGTCTCTACCAAGAACTTGATCGGCCGCGTTTTATCGAGGTGCATCGCCTTGGCGAGTTTGTCGAGCGTGCGACTGACGTGGATGTGGTTACAGATTTGATGATTCATGATATCGATATCGTGTTGTCACTGGTTCCATCTGAATTGCGATACATTTCCGCGGTTGGAGCTAGGGTGGTCACTGAGCATGTCGATATTGCTAACGCACGTTTGGAATTCGAAGATGGGGCGATTGCAAACGTAACTGCGAGTCGGATTTCAGCCAAAAAGTTTCGGCGTATTCGGATTTTTGCCGAGGCATGTTATCTGGGACTTAATTTTGAGGATCAACAGATTGACATAGCCCGACCGGGCCCAAAACCGAGTCCGGGGGCTTTTGCGCCAATTGTGACGGATTCGATTCAAGTCACACCCCGACCGCCACTGGATGCCGAATTGGAAGATTTTGTTGAGTGTGTCCGTTCGGGTCGGGCGCCTGTGGTGGGCGGTGAAGAAGGTCTCCGGGCTTTGCGTGTCGCTCACGAGGTGCGGCAGCGGATCGACGAGTCGTTGCATACCCTGGACTGATGCTCCGGTTATGGGCGTTTGTAGCCCTGTGTGCACTGATGGTTTCGACTCCAACTGTCGCATGCAGCCCGTTGCCGCTCGTACTAGAGGCTTTGCCACAGGTCAGTGTAGTAATTCAACGAGATGAGCTGACAAAGCAGGCGGTCAACGCGCGTCTGGCCAAAAACGCCACAGCGCGAGCGGCGGGATTTCAGCAAGTGTGTGCTAGGCAGATAAAAACCATGGCAATTCTGTTTGTGTTTGATGACCCCTTTGGTGGAGTTTTTCATATGCGCAACGTACTTGGGCCGTTGGATATTCTCTTTGCTGACCAGGCCGGGGTTGTCCTGGATGCGCAAACCATGGCGGTGTACTCTAAGGAAAATCCTCGGACAGTCTATTCACCAGCGAGGAATTTTCACTTTGCTTTGGAGATCGCGGCTGGGCGGCTCGGCCCTAGAGTCCAGGATCTGATAGGTGCACATTTGCGGGTTAAGGGAGTCATCCCCAAGTGAACCGATTTCAGCAGCGAGTTGTTGCCCTCGCTGGCGTTGCTCAGTGCTCAGCTTTGGTTCAGCAACTTGCCCGAAGGGGGCATGCTCAAGAAGATCCTTTTGGCTACGCAGTTCGAAGCGTGCTGGCGTTGGATCGCAAGGACCCGCAAGAAGCACTAGGCGGTATCGGGGGGGTTTATCTCGGATTGTCCGAACTCACCCGAAGCCACCCGGACCCTGTGGCAATAGAACGCCTTCGCTATACGATCTCCTTGATACAACTACAAAGGAACCTTAGGAAGGACTCCAATATGGCAGGGGAAATACGAAGGGCTTTGTCGGCTTTGCGCGAAGACCATGAATTGACCGACCCGGCCAGTAAACAAGGCATTGCAGCGCTATCGGAGATATATGTTTCGACACTGAGTCATATTCCACCCAAGATCATGGTTCGTGGCGAACAACGCTACCTCGAAACCGAGCAGATATCGGTACAGGTCCGCGCAGTGCTCCTAGCCGGGGTGCGGGCTGCCTATCTGTTTCACGAACTTGGCGGTCGAAGAATCCAACTTTTTATTCACCGTAAAGCTTTGGCCAAGGCCGCAGTCGACCTACAACAGGCTCGGTGTGGCGAATGAGTTGTGATCGCAGATTTTCGGGGGCCCCTCCGGCACCAGCCTAGGTCACGTGGCCTACGAGCGTATTGTGGTGGGCTTAGGCTCGAGGACAAACTCGAGCGCGCTCTCGTCGAAACAATTGGCCTCGCTATCAAAAGATCGCTCCTGGAAAGTGACCCGTCCACATTGATCAACCAGAATCACAGTGCTGGCACGAGTGCCGTACGCTGTGCCCTTAACAAATAACACCCGCTGGTGGCTTTCTTTGGGATCTACTATTGAATCTTCTAAGCCAGTAGTGCGCGGACTTGGATCACGCAGAAAATCAAACAGTCGGGTAACTAGAGTACCTTGATCGTGGCTTTGCTCAAGGAGGCTAGAGAATTCAACTTTTCCGTGGCGGGTCTTTGGCCATTGGTTCTGTGGTGGGGTATTGCTCAACGTAATCAAACCCTGGGAGCACACGCTGGAAAAACCAGTGGCGTTGCATAGCAAATTCAACTCAGACGTGGTGCCAGCAACTAGGTTAAAACCACCGTACCCGAGGAGGGTTTCGATCGACCGAGCATCAATTGCGGTACGGGTTTCTAAGTGATTCAGGAGATAGTCACGCACCAATACCCCCCGTGATTGGTCTCCCGACTTGGGCGAGACGTTTTCGGTTCGACAATTTGTCAGGGCAGCAAAGCGGCCTTCACTGGTAAGTCCCAACCAGGTGCCGCCGGCAACTAGATCGCGCCCGGCAGCAAGTCGGGGATGGGTCTCCCAGAAGCTAAGGGGAGCTGCAGGCCGATCAAATACTTCGTCTCGGTTGGCCGCGACCACGAACGGGAAAGACGGATGGACCGCGACAGCAACCGCGATAAAGCACATAGAACTTATGGGTGAGCGTTAGAATATCTAAGCCAGATGAATCCGCGGAATCAGCGCTGGCCGGTATGCTACGCCGACCCGGCCGATTAGCTGAACAGAGATGGCCCCGGCCTCCTGGCATAGCCGCTCGAGAAGCTCGGCCTTCTGGGGCTTTGACAGGGAGGGCAAGCGCACTTTAACCAGTTCGTGAGCAGCGAGTGCATGTTTCAATTCCACGCTAACGGCAGGTGTCGCGCCTGCAACACCGACGCTCACCACCGGTTTGAGATGATGGGCAAGTCCTCGCAGATGATTAAGTTGTTTCCCAGTCAGTTCCATTTAACACTCAACTACGATGGTGATGTATGAAACCTGAGCATAGCATTGGTGGCCATGGGCAGTAAGCGTACCGCGCGCAGTCGGGCCTGGATCGCCCGCCAGGAGAAAGACCCTTACGTGCGCGAAGCAAAGGCTCGCGCCTACCGTTCCAGAGCGGTTTTTAAACTGGAACAGTTGGACAAGAAAGATTCATTGTTCAGGCGCGGAATGGTGGTAGTGGATCTTGGGGCCGCGCCTGGCAGTTGGAGTCAATACGCGGCCCAAAAAGTCGGCCCGGAGGGCTTTGTTGTGGCCCTGGACCGACTGAATTTTCCTCCGATTCCCGGGGTTTTCCAGATAACGGGTGATTTTACTGGCGCGGATATTCAGCAGAAACTCAATGACGCTCTGGGCGCACGCCAGCCAGACCTTGTAATATCGGATCTGGCCCCCAATCTAAGTGGTGTGCAGAGTGTTGATCAGGCAGCAATGGAAGACCTGGTGATTGCCGCTAGTCGGTTCGCGTGGTCTTGTCTTAAGCCAAAAGGGGTCCTTGTGGCAAAACTATTCGAAGGCTCCCATGCGATGGGGGTGCGCAATCAGATCAGCTGTTTATTTCGTGACTGCCAGATCCGGAAACCTCCCGCTTCTCGCTCTCATAGCGCTGAGATTTACCTCGTGACTGGAGGCCCGATCAGGCAGACTATCACTCCATTAGCACCTTAAGGTAAAAGGAGGGCGAGTGCGCTCAATTGTATTTAAATGGAAAAACTCTCAGAATTGGACCTAGTGGGCGTTAGCCCGGGTTTAAAAACCAAAGTCCTTTCACGCCTTGGTAATCCTAACGTATGAATAATTTGACCAAAAACCTCGTACTCTGGCTGGTTATTGCCATGGTGCTGATGGCGGTTTTCAACAATTTCGCACCGCAACAGAACCGGACCGGACAGGAGATCGATTATTCGGTTTTCCTCAACCAGGTCGAGCGCGGTGCGATTGAGGAGGTCACGATTGACGGATCGGCAATTTACGTGACAGCCCGAAATGGCGAGCGTTTTGTCACCTATTCACCTGGCGACCCCGGCATGGTCAACGATCTACTGAAAGCAGATATCGGCATCAAGGCACAAAAGGAAGAAGAGCCTTCTTTGTTAATGCAGATATTTATCAGTTGGTTTCCGCTGTTGCTGTTAATCGGAGTCTGGATCTTCTTTATGCGTCAGATGCAAGGTGGCGGTGGCCGCGGGGCGTTGAGTTTTGGTAAGAGTAAAGCCCGAATGCTGACCGAAGACAAAAACAAAGTGACCTTCGAAGATGTGGCAGGAGTTGACGAAGCCAAGGAAGAGGTTGGCGAATTGGTGGAATTTTTGGAAGACCCCTCTCGATTCCAAAAACTCGGTGGACGCATTCCACGCGGAGTTTTAATGACCGGGAGTCCGGGAACCGGCAAGACCCTGCTTGCCAAGGCTATCGCGGGAGAAGCCAAAGTTCCTTTTTTCACAATCTCGGGATCTGATTTTGTCGAGATGTTCGTTGGGGTCGGCGCTTCACGGGTTCGGGATATGTTCGATCAGGCGAAAAAGAATGCGCCTTGTATTATCTTCATTGATGAAATTGACGCTGTAGGCCGCCAGCGAGGTGCGGGATTGGGCGGTGGGCATGACGAACGGGAGCAAACCCTTAATCAGCTATTGGTTGAGATGGACGGCTTTGAGGGGAATGACGGGGTTATTGTCATTGCGGCAACCAACCGGCCTGACGTGCTGGATCCGGCCTTGTTACGACCAGGCCGATTTGACCGGCAAGTGCATGTGCCGCTGCCGGATATCCGAGGGCGCGAGGCGATCTTGAAGGTGCATATGCGCAAGGTGCCCATCGACGACGATGTCGAACCATCTGTTATCGCCCGCGGGTGCCCCGGGTTTTCGGGCGCGGATCTTGCCAATTTGATTAACGAAGCCGCGCTGTTCGCGGCGCGGGCAGGTCGCAAAAAAGTGTCGATGGAGCAGTTTGAACTCGCCAAAGACAAGGTCCTCATGGGGGTTGAGCGACGTTCAATTGTTATGCCCGAGGAGGAGCGTCTAAATACGGCGTATCACGAATCTGGGCATACCGTAGTTGCCAAGATCCTTTCAGACAATACCGATCCGGTACACAAGGTCACTATCATTCCGCGTGGCCGGGCGTTAGGGGTTACGATGCAACTACCGGAGGAAGATCGTTACAGTCATAACCGTGAGTATTTGCTGGCGCGGATCGCCGTGTTGATGGGTGGGCGAATTGCGGAAGAAGTATTTATGAAGCAGATGACCACGGGTGCCTCAAACGATTTTGAGCAGGCCACCAATCTGGCTCAGAAAATGGTTCAACGTTGGGGTATGAGCGATGAACTCGGGCCTCGGGTCTATGGTGATAATGACTCAGAAGTCTTTCTGGGTCGTGATGTCACTACGCATCGTAATATCAGTAATGCGATTGCAGAGCAGGTCGACCAGGAAGTCAGCGCTATCATTCAAGGCCAGTATGATCGCGCTCGCCAGATCATCGAATCACGCAAAGAAACTATCGAAACAATGGCGAATGCTTTGATGGACTGGGAAACGCTCGAGTCCGACCAGATTGATCAAATCATGCGAGGTGAAACTCCGCGACCGCCAAGTTCCGGGGACGAGGGCGGTCGACCGACCGACACCGGGGGGGAGAAGTCCGCGCGGCCGGATATCAAGCCGAATATGGATTCGCCGGCGGGCGATTCGGCATGACTGTCGGTTAGCCCCTGCGGTGGCCAGTCTGGCCAGTGCCCTGGGCTCAAAGCCCGGGAAAGATCCTCTCATTATGGGGATCGTGAACGTGACACCGGATTCCTTTTCGGACGGCGGTCGCTATGTTGATGTTGTTGATGCGCTAACTCAGGCGCGGAAGCTCGTTAGCCAAGGCGCGAACGTGATCGACGTCGGCGGCGAGTCCACGCGACCCGGAGCAGTCCCCGTTGGCGTAGAACAAGAGTTAGATCGGGTACTTCCGGTCGTCGAAGCATTAGCCACAGACGGGGTTTTGGTTTCAATCGACACCAGCAAGCCCGAGGTAATGCGGGAGGCAGTCTATGCTGGCGCCTGCTTGATTAACGACGTATTCGCCTTGCAGCAACCTGGAGCCCTCGCGACCGCGGCTAGCCTTCAAGCCAGTGTAATCTTGATGCATATGCAAGGAACTCCACCTACCATGCAGGATGAACCGTCATACAAAGACGTAGTGATGGAGGTTAGAAGTTTTCTTTCCCGGCGTATCGAGGCCTGCCACGCAGCTGGGTTAGATCGATCCAACTTGTTGGTGGATCCTGGGTTCGGTTTTGGTAAAACCCGTGAGCATAACTGTGCACTGTTAGACAGACTTGGGCAACTCGCGGAATGTGGTGCGCCTTTGGTTGTCGGCATCTCTCGCAAGTCTTTTGTTCGCGCGCTGGCACGCTCTTGCGAACCCAACGATATCAAAGAGGTCAGTGCCTTACTTGCTTTGCTTGCAGTCGAGCGCGGCGCAGCGATCGTTCGAGTTCACGATGTGGAGCTCACTAAAAAATTCCTTGATATTCGTCACGACCTACAATCGTTTTCTCCGATCCACTAAAGTGAACCGCTCAGGCATGGCAAAGTATTTTGGTACCGACGGGGTTCGGGGTGAGGTTGGCAAAAGCCCCGTCACTCCAAATGAAATTCTTCATTTAGGTTGGGCGGCTGGGCGCGTTTTGGGCGCCAGGCATGCGCGTGGTAGGGTTCTTATCGGCAAGGATACCCGCATATCCGGTTATCTTCTCGAGTCAGCCCTTGAAGCTGGCCTTTCTGCTGCCGGCGTCGATATAGCACTCACCGGCCCTTTACCGACACCGGGTATTGCCTATCTCACGCGTCAGACCGGCGCATGTGGCGGAATTGTTATCAGTGCCTCGCACAACCCTTATCATGATAACGGTATTAAGTTCTTTTCAGCTGAGGGTCGTAAGCTGGATGATGCTACAGAAGCGTCAATCGAGTCTTTGATGAATGAGACGTTGGCGACGGTGGCGCCTGAGGCGCTTGGAAAAGCCGAACGATTGATCGACGCTGTGCCTCGTTATGCTGAGCACTGCCGTAATACCGTACCGCCAGGGCTTCGTCTGGAGGGCCTTAAAATCGCTCTCGACTGCGCCAATGGCGCGGCTTACCAGGTCGCACCGCTCGTATTCCGTGAACTTGGCGCAGAGGTAGTGACCACCGGGGTTGAGCCGGATGGGTTCAACATAAACCGCGGCAGTGGTTCTACCGTACCGGGCACGGTGAGCAAGCTCGTTTGCCGTAGCGGCGCTGATATCGGCGTTGCGTTTGATGGAGATGCCGACCGGGTTATTCTTGTTGATGCCAACGGTAAGCTGGTGGATGGTGATGGGATCCTTTATTTACTCAGCCAGGAACGCCAGACTCGCGATGCCAGCAGCGGGGTGGTGGGCACGCAAATGACGAATCTTGGAGTAGAGATTGCTTGCGTGCAAAGTGGCATCCCTTTCGTCAGGGCCAACGTGGGAGATCGCTACGTGCTCGAAGAGTTGCTTGCCCGAGACTGGACATTGGGAGGCGAACCCTCCGGACACATCCTTTGCCTGGAGCGCTCAACGACCGGAGATGGGTTAGTGGCTGCTTTGGCGGTGCTTGAAGTCATGGTCAGCACGCAGAAAAAACTTTCCGAGTTGGTTGCGGGTTTAACTATTTTCCCGCAAAAAATGATTAATGTTCGTATTGACCAAGACTCGTCGCCTGGTATCTTGCAGAACGAGCACGTGGCGCACGTGGTCAGCCAGTGCGAGCGCGAACTCGCTGATAAAGGCCGGGTCGTGCTTCGCCCATCAGGCACAGAACCGGTGATTCGGATAATGGTTGAAGGTAACTGCGAGGATGTGGTGGGTCGTATGGCAACGAAAATAGCTTCCGCTGTGGAGAAGGCGGGTACGGTAAAGAGACCCTAAAAACCGTTTTTTCGACTTGATCTCACTGGAATCAGAGGTTGTGGGTGAAACGTTCAAAGTTGCGTCGCAGTCGTTCGGCCGGTAACATCGCCCCCCCTTCAGCCGGCTCCGAACATACGGTCCGGCGCGTTAACCCTCGCTGGAGCCCATAGATGCGTACGCCACTTGTTGCTGGGAATTGGAAAATGAATGGATCCCGCGCGATGGCAGCTGAATTGATGGCAGATGTGCACGCTGGCTTGTCAGGCATCGTCGGTGTCGATGTTGTCATTTGCCCACCATTTGTGCTCGTTCCACAGTGTTCCCAGGCTGCCTACGGTACATCTGTTGCTGTGGGCGGCCAGAATCTCGATACGCATGAGCCTGGGGCGTTTACCGGGGAGATTGCGGCGGAGATGTTAATCGACGCCGGATGTGAATATGTGATTGTCGGCCATTCTGAACGACGAGCTCTGTACGGGGAAACCGATGAATTGGTAGCCCATAAAACCCGGGTTGCATTTACCAAAGGTCTGGCTCCTATTATTTGCGTCGGAGAAACGCTCGAAGAGCGCGAACAAGGCGCCACTGAAGAGGTCATAATCCGCCAACTCGTGGCGGTACTTAATGAAACTGGGTCGGAGATTTTTCCGCGGGCGATAGTCGCCTATGAGCCGGTGTGGGCTATTGGTACTGGCCGTACGGCGACCGACGGTCAGGCTCAGGACGTGCACGCGTTGGTTCGCCAACGCTTGGCCACGGCTAATTCGTCGGCCGCCGAATCTACCCGAATTCTTTATGGCGGTAGCGTCAAACCGGACAACGCTGCTGGACTGTTTTCGCAACCGGACATTGACGGCGGCCTTATCGGCGGTGCTGCACTTAAGGCTGAAGATTTTCTAGGAATTATCAGGGCGGCTAACTCATGAACTTTGCAACCAGTATTTTCACTGTTATTAACCTAATCTCGGCCGTAGCAATTGTCATTCTGGTGCTATTGCAACAGGGAAAGGGCGCGGACATGGGAGCCGCTTTCGGTGGAGGCGGCTCATCGCAGTCTGTGTTTGGGAGTCGGGGCTCGGCGACCTTCCTCAGCCAGGTTACCGGAGGCCTTGCGGCTGTGTTTTTCATCACAAGTCTTAGTTTGGCGTATATTTATACCAAGGAGAGTACTGTGTCCCGCAGTGTCATGGCTGAACAAGGGGAGTCTACTGAGTTGAATAGCGCCGCGGTCAACGACCCGGACGAAACAAGTACCGATATTCCAAAGGTCCCCGACTCTGGGAACTGACGGCCAAACTGGATTTGAGTGTGAATTTAAATATGCCGAAGTGGTGGAACTGGTAGACACGCCGTCTTGAGGGGGCGGTGGCGCAAGCCGTGCCGGTTCGAGTCCGGCCTTCGGCACCATATCTGGCCCGTAAACACGTGGCCAACTCATTAAAGATACGGCCCGTAATCGGAGGCCACGCTGTGACTGAACCGAGTGACGCGGTTTTTCCGCCCTTGCTTTCTGAGAAAAATCCCCTAATTTTTTCAGACGGGGTTTGGGTCGACTCGAACTCTAAAGCCAGCCTTG
Source organism: Gammaproteobacteria bacterium (assembly GCA_014239255.1). Classification (GTDB taxonomy): domain Bacteria; phylum Pseudomonadota; class Gammaproteobacteria; order Arenicellales; family UBA868; genus UBA868. Next base: position 1,106 of record JAAZZE010000016.1, on the reverse strand, counting down.
ACTACAGCGACGGCGAGGCCCAAGAGCGTGAACTTACGCGCATACTCCATGAGGCCCCCGATCGACGCTGGGACGCAGCCGGCCTGGCCCGAGACCATAATGACTGGGCGCTGGACTACCACCTTTCGCCGCTTCGAGCAAATATCGTCCGTGGCTTGACGCTGAAGGATCGCAAAACCGTACTGGAGGTTGGCGCGGGCTGCGGCGCAATCACTCGCTATCTGGGAGACCAAGGCTTCAGGGTTGACGCGGTCGAAGGAAGTGCTGCGCGAGCTCAGTTGGCGGCCTTACGCTGTCAGGGCCTAGAAGGTGTATCTTTAGTCCGGGCAAACATAAACGATCTGACTTTGCCGGCAGCCACCTATGATCTGGTGTTGTTTGTTGGCGTACTTGAATATGCCGGACGCTTCTCTGGGGGTGACTTCAGTGCCGAGACCGCTGTCAAGAAGATGCTCGCGCAGGCGGTTCCTTCACTAACCCCGGGCGGGGTAATCCTGGTTGCCATCGAGAACCGACTAGGAGCGAAATATCTTTGTGGATTTCCCGAAGATCATCTTGGTCGTCCGTGGGCTGGGGTCGCGGGATATCCTAAGCTCTTGGATGGAGACCCGGGTATTCGAACCTTTGATTCGGCCCAATGGGTGAATATGCTTGGGTCGATGGCTCTTAAGCATCGATTCTTTTATCCACTTCCAGACTACAAATTGCCCCAAGCGCTGATTAGTGAGGATGGGGCCAGCGCTCCCGGGGGGTTGGCAGTTGCAGATCGCTTTGCGCCGGTGAGTCGATCCGGCGCCACCACCGGCACTGCACCAGTTCGCTTACAACAAGCCGCTTTTCATGACGTCTGTTTAAGTGGCCACTTCGCCGACTCATTTGGGATTGTCATCGGTACGGCAAGCGACGTTGTTGACGAGGTTCTCGCACACCAATGGGTTGTTTTTGACCAACCATGGGTGGGACAACCCCAAGGCCTGTGCCTTGAGGTAGATGAGAAAACGCCACGTTCGTTTGTGGGTCAAAGTCGCCAGGAATCTTTGCACAGTCTCCCTTCGGGAGAGCCATTGCTACGATTCTGGCTGCGTTGTGCTGCTGCAACGCCGGAT
>JAAZZE010000169.1 GCA_014239255.1 Gammaproteobacteria bacterium | reverse complement strand
TTAAAGAAGCAATGGCCAATTCAACCCAACCCAGCATGAAAGCCAGTCATGACACAACATTAACCGCGCTCCACTATTGATACGGAACGACCGGTTATTACTTTTGGATGAACGCCATCAGGCGAAAACAAACAACTAACCGTTATTTCTTTGGCTGCCCTGAACTGCGGTTGCGGGCCCGGTTATCCGGGTGCTCAGGGAACGGCTGACCAGGAAGCCAGACACTCCATTGCGGGAAGACTTCGCTGCTTGAACTCCCTAACCTGGAATCCTGGGATTTGGGAAAATCAGCCTTTCGCTCGACCCGGGCGTGCCGTCGACTAAACCAGCGCTCGCGGATGCCGGTTTGGCTGCCCCGCTCACCGACACTCTCCCCCTGTTGCGTTATATAGGTTTTATTGTATTCCAACAGTGTTTCTTCCTTAATTTCTGTTAACCGGTCTATTTTACGCCTTATCAAGTTCGGGCGGCGTCAGGTTGATGACCGAGACCGCCAACCCAGACTAAAGCGGTAAAGAATCTGCAAAATTAAGGCTGATCGATGGAACCGATTTTCAAGCCATGTTGAATGCAGACCATCCGATGTACCTGATTCTCGCACCTCGTGGCGCCGGAGGCGTTTCCCTTGATTACCTGGCTCTAGGGGTCAAACATATCTGGGGAGGATTAGATCATCTGCTCTTCGTATTTGGTCTACTGATGCTGATCAGCGGGGGGCGTAGGCTGCTGTGGACAGTCACTGCGTTCACGCTGGGCCACAGCGTCACACTCGCGCTCGCCGCGCTGGGCATCATCCAGTATCCAGTAGATTTGATCGAGGTGCTAATAGCGGTAAGTGTATTTACTTTGGCTGTCACCCTCACAAGTAAAAATCAAGAACGCCTCCTCTGGCGATCCCCCGGATGGTTGGCTGCCGGGTTTGGCCTTCTTCATGGAATGGGTTTTGCCGGAGCCCTTTTGGAGATCGGACTCCCGTCAAAGAATTTACTTTTGGCGCTCTTTAGTTTTAACATCGGTATCGAGGTCGGGCAGATATTATTTATTGCCGCTTTCTTACTGCCATGGCGATATTTGAAAGATCGGCCAGGAACGCAGTTTGGAGCGGTACGCTGGGCCTCAATCTATCTGCTGGGCTCCCTCGCTGCCTACTGGACTATGGAACGGTC
>JAAZZE010000168.1 GCA_014239255.1 Gammaproteobacteria bacterium | reverse complement strand
CCCAGTCCGCCAGCGGCGGCTGCAAGCCCAGACCTAGAAAACTAAGTCCACTGATCAACAAGAAAACAAAACAAAAGCGCAGACCGAACTCTGCCGCCAGTGGCGTTAAAGCGTTGGGAAGTATCTCTTTACACATGATCCACCAAAGTCCTTCGCCGCGAAGTCGGGCGGCCTCCACAAAATCCATAACCTCGATATCCATCGCTACTGCCCGAGCGATGCGGTAGACCGGCATGGCATAGATGATTGCAATTACCGTGACCAGGGCAAAAACAGACGTTCCCGTAGACGAAAGAACGATCAACGCAAAGATCAGTGTCGGAATCGAGATGATAATATCAACGAATCGGCTCAGTACCTGGTCAACCCAGCCACGCATGATCGCTGCAAGAAAGCCCAGTACAGACCCTAAGCCAAAAGCAAACGCGGTGGTCAACAGCGCTAGAGCGATCATATTTCGGGCACCGTATATCAGCATCGACAGCATGTCTCGACCGATCTGGTCTGTGCCAAAAACAAATTTTCCAAATAAAGGTTCCCATACATCTCCCACAATCTGGCTCTGGCCATAAGGCGCAAGCCACGGTGCGAAGATTGCGCATAAACCAAAAAGGCTCACGACAAAAACCCCGAACCGACTGGCCCAGTTCATTTCTTTGAGTGTCTGCCAGAATTTCATGATTACTTACTTTGGATGCATAAGTCTGGGGTTTGACGCCATAGAAAGAATATCGGCGAGTAAGTTGAGGATCACGTACACGGACGCAAATATCATTGCAGTTGCGCGTACGATAGGCATGTCACGCAGGAATACGGCGTCGATCATGAGAGCACCAAGCCCCGGATAAACAAAAACGACCTCGACGATGACCACGCCCACAACGAGCCAGGCTAAATTCAGCATGATCACCTGGATAATGGGTGACCAGGCATTGGGCAATGCATGGAAAACAATAATTCTTCCAGGTTTCACACCTTTCAGTTTGGCCATTTCGATATAGGGGCTGGCCATCAGACTGACGATAGAGGCTCGAGTCATCCGCATCATATGCGCGCTGACCGCGAGGGTGAGCGTTAATACGGGAAGGGCCGAGGCGATAACGCGTTCGCCAAGATTCATCGACTCGTCCACGTTCGAGATCGCTGGGAAAATTCCAAATGAGACCGCAAATATCGCCATCAGAATATAAGCGATAAAGAAGTCGGGAACCGAAATGCCACTCAAGGTGACCATTGAGATGAATCGGTCAAAAAATGAGTTTCGGTAAAGCGCAGCTACAACACCCA
>JAAZZE010000167.1 GCA_014239255.1 Gammaproteobacteria bacterium | reverse complement strand
CCCAGGTGGGTATAACTGTCTATCCAGTTGATGTTATAAAAAATAACACCGAACAAGAGAATCACCAGCAGAAACTTAGCGACAGTGAACAGATGTTTATTTTTCATAAGCCAGGTAAGTTGCTGTGTCAGGTGCATGCGGTCGTTGGCCGGCAAGCCCCAGACGCTCGAAGCTCAGTAGAGCCTATATTAACGATCGGTGATGATGCGATCCTGAGTCAGGCTGATCTGCCACTGCTTGAGGTATTTTCAACAATATATGGTGCGATATGCTCCGAATTTGAAATTAACTCCCTGCCTATTGGGAATTTAGAAGGCTAGGTCAGCAAAATTTGATTTGCGGTAGTCAGCGTTATCCAATAAATTCGGTGTCTTAGGATACAAGTTATTTGAAATTCAGGCCGGTGCGATTCCTGGAGCGAACTACGCACCACACGGCATCGGTTAATCAGGACGGGATTGTAAGGGAATTCGGTATGCATAAAGCGCTGGTCATGGAAGTAGATGCTTGCACGGGCTGCCATCAGTGCGAAATGATGTGCTCCTATGGCAAGGTGGGCGCCTTTAATCCTGCCAAGTCGGTTATGGATATCACCATCTTCGATGGCGGCACGGTAAATGTTCCCTCCACCTGTACCCAGTGTGAAGAAGCCTGGTGCATGGTTGTTTGCCCAGTAGAGGCGATAACCCTGAACCCGGTCACCGGTGCTAAAGAGGTGTCAGCTGAGGTCTGTGTGGGCTGTAAGGTTTGTACGATTGCCTGTCCGTTTGGCGCTATTAACTACGACCCGGATACCGGGGCCGTAGTTAAGTGTGATCTGTGCGGCGGTGAGCCTATGTGTGTCGAGGCCTGCCCGACAACCGCACTGGCTTTTGTAGCAGAGGATAGCACCGGGTACCAGCGGATGCTTCAATATGCCGCGACAGCTGCGGGTCTTGACAGTGCGAAAATGTGACCGGCCGATAATCATGAGTGCCTGGCTGAATAACGCTCGCAATAGGTTAGGGCAAAAGAGTAGGTCTTTTAGACCTGAATCAGTTAAGTTAGTATTAATAAGTTAGTACTATTATGTACAGATCCTTAAGCAAGTTTGTGCTGGCCGCTCCATTCTTTTTGATTCCCGCTTCGGGCCAGGTTTGGCACCAGCACGTTACTAAAATGAGTCGATTAAAGCATTCATCGCCAGGACCGCTGCTGACGAGGTTTCGAAACATGCATCAAAGTGCATCAACGAGTAAAAGGCATTATCGACAACTAACCGATAGAGCAGTTACCAGCAATAAGCAAAGGAGGATGTCAAAATGAGTTGGACAGG
>JAAZZE010000166.1 GCA_014239255.1 Gammaproteobacteria bacterium | reverse complement strand
TCGTGCCGCAGGTAGCGACTGAGCATGTGATAGCCGGCTACCTCATTCCACTTCTAATCTGGGCTATCGCAGCTATTGGTCTGAATATTCTGACCGGTTACACCGGCCAGCTCTCGTTGGGACATGGGGCATTCATGGCAGTGGGTGCATATTCTGCCTATAACCTTGCCTCTCGTATTCCTGAACTACCGATCATATTGGTGTTTCTGTTGGCAGGCTTGATCACGGCGATTTTTGGTGTTCTTGTGGGTAGTCCCAGTTTGCGGATCAAAGGTTTTTATCTGGCGGTGGCAACGCTGGCTGCTCAGTTCTTTGTTGAGTGGGCTTTTGCGACTTTTCCGTGGTTTGTGGGGGGTGCGGCCAGCATGGTTATTGATACACCGAAGATGAGCATCCTCGGTTATAAGATAACGAGCACTTTGGATAATTACTATCTGATCCTTGGATTCGTGGTGGTTGGAACCCTTTTTGCGAAAAACCTGGTCCGTAGTGAAATAGGCCGTGCTTGGATGGCGATTCGTGACATGGATGTTGCTGCCGAGGTGATCGGAATTCGACCCCTCTATACCAAGTTATCTGCCTTTGCGGTCAGTTCTTTTTATGGCGGTGTTGCCGGTGCACTGTATGCGTTTTGCTATGTTAAATCTGTGGATTTCACGGCCTTCGATTTATTTGTATCGCTCAAGGTCCTTTTCATGATCATTATCGGCGGCATGGGGAGTATCCTTGGATGCTTCCTGGGGGCTACTTTTATCGTGGCCTTGCCGATCATCCTCAATGAAATCGCACATTTGTTTGCTGGGCAGATTCCGTCGGCAATGCTGAGTAATATTGAACACATGATTTTTGGGGGATTAATTATTTTCTTCTTGATCGTCGAACCCCATGGTCTTGCCAGACTGTGGATGACGGCGAAGGAGAAGCTTCGGCTTTGGCCGTTCCCGCATTAGGTGCGGCAATGCCGGTTTATGCGTAAAAACGTGTTTGGAAACGTGATAATGTTGTAATGGCTCTCGCAAAGTAGGTTTGTGAGGCTGTAAGAAACCTAAGGAGGCGAATTATGAAAGTTAAAAAATTAGTTATCCCATTCATTTCCGGTCTTGCGCTGTCGGCGTTGTTTGTTGCGCCGGTTATGGCTGCTGAAGAGTCGGATCCCAATAAAGAACAGTTCATACCGGTGCTGACTTATAAAACCGGACCCTTCGCGGCCGGCGGCAGTGGTTTTGCCGGTGGGTACGAGGACTATATGGCTCTGTTAAATCAACGCGATGGCGGAATTAACGGTATCAAACTGGTCTGGGAAGAGTGTGATTACG
>JAAZZE010000165.1 GCA_014239255.1 Gammaproteobacteria bacterium | reverse complement strand
GCATATGGCTATGGTACTTCTGCCACTCAGGCGGCCGCTTGAGAAGGCCCGATGACGAATAAACCTCGTGAACCAATACGTCGCACCCCTTCCATCGCTCAAGCTCCAGATCCAATGGCGCCGTGTCGCCAGACACAATGATGCGCCGATCAGCAGTTAAAAATTGATACCCGAACGCTAACCATCCCTCGCCATGGTCAACTTTGAACGCCTCAACCCTTATGTTGTCATCACGGTAGCACTCACCAATGTCGATTTCATGTGCGGTGACTCCATAGCCTTGTGGATTGCTTGGCTCCAGGCCGCAGACGCGGATTTCCTTATCCATTTCATAAGCGGCAAGAATATGATCGGTCATTTGTGAAAGGCCAGGCGGCCCATAAACCTGTAGAGGCTTCTTCCGGCCTAGTACCCAAGGAGTCAGTATCAGATCTGGATAGCCGGCTGTATGGTCGGAGTGCAGGTGAGTAAGAAAAGCCGTTTCTAAATTCGTTACTTGCAATGCATCGACTCCATTGCCGTGGGCTGCCGCCGCGCGTCTGACTACACCAGGGCCAAAATCAACCAGGTAAGGTTTGCCTGCAGCCACCACAGCAAGTGCCGGACCGGAACGTTCTGGATCGGCAATAGGGGAGCCAGTACCGAGTAATACAACCTGTGTTTCAGTCATTGCTAACAATTCTCCGATGTCCAGGTAATCCCAGGTTCAAATCTTCTGCCCACAAAAGCGAATAGCAGATCAGCAGTAGCATCTCTATGCCGTCATGGCGAGGTAAAGAAGACGCACTGCCAAAAGCGTTAGGACAACGCGGAACAATCGGGAAAATAATTTCTCAGGCAATCCTTTAAGAATTCGACGGCCCAGCAAAGTGCCCAAAAACCCAGTGGCGATCATGACCGCAATTATAGGAATCCACGGCTGAAAATAAAACCCAATAACACCAAAGGCAATGCCCTTAAGGCCATGTTGGATGGTCATGCAGGCAGCCAAAGTCGCAACCATGCGCTCACGACCTAATTTTTCCGGGGAGAGAAAAGAAGAGACCAAAGGCCCCGTGGCACCAACGAACATCGTGATGAAGGCCGTGCCTACTCCCACCAGTGTGTAGCCTTTAAGCGAAATATCGGATGGCCGTAGTTTTGGCGTCCAAACAGCATAAAGCACAAAGAGCCCCAAGACGGCCCGCAATACTTCTAGTGAAAGGTTAATGAAAACCTGACTAGCTAAGATCACTCCAAGAATTGAGCCTATGGCAAAGAACCCCCATATTCGCCAATCGACATGCTGGCGCATCAGTGCCATTCGGCCGCCGTTGGAGCCCAGTTGAATCACTCCGTGAA
>JAAZZE010000164.1:1003-1360 GCA_014239255.1 Gammaproteobacteria bacterium | reverse complement strand
GGTAACGACGCTGAGAGACGTTTCGCTCGTGATTCGTGACAGGGCTTGAAAATCATCGAGCGGAACAGGGTCTTCGAGCCATTTGATCCCGAGCTGTTCCAGCCCTGCGCACGCCCGCATGGTAGTGTCGTAATCCAACGCCCGCCAGGCATCGACGAGAATGGTGCAGTCCGACTCAAGCGATTCGCGTAGATGTTGGAGATCAGTCAGACCCTGCTCTACCGCCGTTTGATTTAAGAACGGGTAGATCTTGACGCTTCGAAACCCCTCAGCATATCGGGCTTTCGCATATTCAACGATGTCATGGATAGATTTGCCTTTATTGCTGTGGCAGTTGGCGTACACCGGCACCTGTGT
>JAAZZE010000164.1:0-994 GCA_014239255.1 Gammaproteobacteria bacterium | reverse complement strand
TCTGCAGGGTGAGCCGAGCAGTCGATACACCGGTTGCTCCATGGCAAGACCGGTGATGTCCCACAAAGCCATCTCGATACCCGCAATCGCGCATGAGAGGTGAAAGCCGGTCTGCAGATTGGCAAAAGCATTAAGCGCATTGTGACGAAACTTCTCGATGTTTAAAGGATCAGTTCCCTCAAGATATCGCGCCATTGCTCTGATCAACGCGTCGATAACGTGCTCGCAATCATGGGGAACATAGGCCTCACCCCAGCCCGACAGGCCGCTATCGGTTTCTACCTTGATCAGCAAAAAAGCCTTACCCAAAGCCCATTCACTGTCCGAGACGTATGTCGGAACCAGAAATGTCTTAAGGCCCGAGATTTTCATAGATAAGTCGGAAATAGTTGGGTTGGATCTATTTTATTTCGGTACGCAAGCTTCAAACGCTGTTGCAAACTATACCGTTAGTGCATCCTGCAGGAGCTGAATCACAGCAGCAAGGCGTCATGCCCACAATAACCTTGGGGTTGCGCGGGGTCTGGCCAACTGAAAAGATCAGACCCGGCTTAGTAGTTGATACTGTTAGTTGTAAGACATTGTTTGAGGAATTCTAGTGAATGCTCCGATATTTGGCTTTGATAATTCTTACGCACGCCTGCCGGAGCATTTCTTTGCACGGCTGTCGCCCACGCCGGTATCAACCCCCCGGCTTGTCAAAATTAATGAAGATCTGGCCAATCACCTAAAGCTGGACCCGGCGGTACTGGCATCAACCGAGGGTGTGCAGATACTGGCGGGAAACCGCATCCCGGGCGACGCTGAACCTCTGGCGATGGCCTATGCTGGATTTCAGTTTGGTGGGTGGTCGCCGCAGTTGGGTGATGGTCGGGCAATCCTGCTGGGCGAGGTGGTAGATGAGGGCGGAATCCGACGGGATATTCAACTGAAGGGGTGCGGGCGCACACCGTTTTCACGCAATGGCGATGGTCGCGCGGCACTCGGGCCTGTA
>JAAZZE010000163.1 GCA_014239255.1 Gammaproteobacteria bacterium | reverse complement strand
CGAATCTTATTCTGAAATTCAACCTGGATCCGCTCAGCATAGAGCGATTCATCAAAATCAAACAAATGTGTTTCTAGAAGTACCCGCTCCCCGCCAATGGTCGGACGGGTCCCGATATTAGCAACACCCGGCAAAGGATCTCGGCCCTGGGAGTGGACCAACACGGCGTATACCCCCCAAACCGGCACGTTGTCATAACGAAGGACGATATTCGCTGTGGGAAACCCAATAGTCCGGCCGCGTTTGTCGCCGTGTGCCACCCGTCCGCCTATAGCGTAGCGATAACCGAGCAACCTGGCGGCGAGCTCAAAATCATCGTCTCGCAGTGCACTTCGCACTCGTGAACTGCTAACTCTTTGTCCTTGCACTTCACAGGTCTCTACTGCATTAATCGTAAAGTCCCACGCCTCGCCAAGCGTTCTCAGTAAATTTATATCGCCGCTACGTTTACGACCGAAACGAAAATCATCGCCAATGACCAGATGGCGAACCCCGAGGCCTTCAACAAGATATTTTCTGACAAAATCCTCGGCCGAGGTCTGGGCCAGTTCCCGATCGAAACGCATCGAAAATATCTGATCAACCCCGGCTCGCTCCAGTTTCTCAATCTTGTCTCGCCATCGCAGGAGTCGAGGCGGAGCATTCTCCGGGCTGAAAAACTCATGGGGATGAGGCTCGAACGTCATTATGGTGGCACTCGCCCCAAGCCGGCGGGCCTGTTCCCGAAGGACGTTTATCAAGCGCGCGTGTCCCAGATGTACGCCATCGTAGTTACCAATCGATACAACCGACGGGCGGTGCGAGGCACGAATGTTATATAGGTCACGAATCAGGATCACTGTTATCCCTGCTGCCTGTTTAATAGACCGCCCAGTCGGGCCGATACTCTTGAATCACCTCTGACAACCGCCTGCGATTATGTAAACTTTCGGCGTATCCGCGAAAGTATGCCAGACGCAACTCGGGATAGCGCCAACACAGGTAGCCCTCGCCGGTGTCGAACCCAATCTGCCATAGACCAGACACAGTTACGCCTAAACGTTGTACCCGCTCCACCCATTTGCGAATAATCGTCTCAAATTCACGCTCCAATGGAGCCAGCCGGGGGTCGCAGTCAAGTAGTTGTCGCATCCTCAGTTGGCAAGGATCGAGTTCTTGCGATGCAAAAGCGGTGAGCTTTCTGATAACAGGCAGTAATTCCTCGGCCTCGGAGAGTGAAAATATTCTAGGCTCTCCGGGATGGTTGATCAGAGCGACCACATCCGCTGACAAATGTGCATCCATTTTAAGGCCGCTCAACGAAGCGATGCACCTTTAGCCCAAGAAGGTAAAGCGAGCCCAGATAAACCCCACCGCCCGCAACAACCCAAAACCCCAGC
>JAAZZE010000162.1 GCA_014239255.1 Gammaproteobacteria bacterium | reverse complement strand
CAACCCAACCATTGCCAGGAAAAAGATGCATTGGCAGATTGCCACAGTCAAAAAAACATACTTCAGCGACCACCGATCTACCACAAAGCCGACGATAAGTTGACCGATAGAAGCGAGGGCAAAAATGCCAAATGCATACCAGCCTATGTCGGAAACTGAAACTGCAATATCTACCATCCGCTCACCCACGATCTTGGGTAGAGCAAAAGTTGTGCTCTGAAATATCAACCCACCCAGGGCTGTCGAGGCAAAAACGATTAGAAAAATTCGAATCAACTGCGCCCGGGCAAAACTGGTTGGGCCGGCAGATGCCCTTTGTTTGCCGTCGGATTGACGGCCTGGCCCAACATCACGACAGACAAAAAGAAACCCGATGTAAGCGACACCCAGTAGTAAGGTCACAACGCCAGGCCAGATAAAGGCAGCTTTCCAGCCACTCGATTGAATCAACAAGCCCGTGAACAAGGCCGCACAGGCGACACCAAGATTACCAAACACCCCGTTGACCGCAAGCGGCACACCAGTACGCTGGCGTCCCTGAATCACCATGGCGAGCCCAACCGGGTGATAGATCGACCCGAAAAGCCCGATCGTAAAAAGCCCCACAGCCATCGTAACTGGTGTTGTTGCCATGGCCGTGGCGATAGCGCTGATACCGATTCCAACAAAAAAGATTGCCATCATCTTCTCGCGACTCCAGCGATCGGCCAGCCAACCCGCTGGCAAAGCACCAAGTCCGAATGCGATCACCCCGGGAGTAGCATAGGGAATCAACTCGGCATAACTCATCTCCCATTCCCGAGTCAGGGTTAGAGCAGCGACACTGGCGAAAACCAGCGGCAACAGATGGTCGACAAAATGGCCGATATTCAGAAAAAGAAAATGTATTCGCGCGCGCACTGCTGTTTCACTCTGATCAGACATGAAAGATGATTATATAGATTGCTAATATATTTAGCCTAAAGGATTGCAAAGCGGGCCTATGCCATGAATTTAATCAACACTCGCCGAACCGCTGTGACCCGCAACTCTCGGCTGAATTTGAAAAGCGGCCATGGCTATGGCTAAATAGAACAAATACTAAACCAAAGGATTAACTGATGAAATTTCAACTTAGCGCTATCAGCTGTGCGTTCGTAGCGTCGATGGCGCTCATAAACCCACTCGCCCAGGCCGAAACCCGCGTGACCTATAAATCCGCGAAATCGACTTCCTCCTACTATCAAATGGCCGTTCAAATATCAGAGGCTATGAAACAAGGATCGAGCGGCAACATTATTGTAACGGTAGAAGAAAGCCAAGGCTCAGTTCAGAATGTGATGGAGGCCAAAGTTCGCGGCGGTGATTATGTCTTTACCACCCCACCGGTGCTGGTGCGGCTAGCTCAAGCCGGCAAAGCCATGTTTAAGGATAAGACTGATCCTAAGTTCGGTGAGATTCGCGCACTTTTTCCTATCCCTTCGCTGACAATGCATTTTGTGATGTCCAGTAAA
>JAAZZE010000161.1 GCA_014239255.1 Gammaproteobacteria bacterium | reverse complement strand
CGCGCCCATTGAATTGATCGTTGAAAAACCACTCTGACTTTTAATCAGGTGGTCGCAGGTTCTTACCCTTGCATGGCTCACCACAAATCAAACATGATCAATCCCCGCACACAATTGACTGCCGACCAATTACAAAATCCTGACGTGTCAGCAGCCCAGGTTGATAATGCCTTTTTTGCGCCCATTGAGCCTGCGGGCGCGGCACAGCATGGCTTAGCCGCATCGATTGCGATACCACAAACGCCAATGCAATCTAACCAGCCCGGCGTTAAGGTCAATGGCAAAGCCATAGATGTTTTTCCAGCGGTCATTTTGCGTCTTAGCAGCAGTGAAGGCGATCTGGTGCCGCTTGATCGCGGCCTGTTAAGAGATCCCGATGGGGATAGTTATTGGGATCTCACGTTATCACCGGGAAAAGTCTTCTCGGAAGCATCAGACGGACATTGGTCTCGCGCTGTATTGCCATTTCAATTTAGCAATATCTTTGAAAATGATACTCATCACGGTATTGCCACATTTTTATTTAACGAAACAGATATCTCGTCAATCTTCTTCCAGATCGTCGCCGAGACTAAGGCCTTTTTAGTGCCGGACAATCTTCTGGCATGGGGCTGGTTAAAGGGATGTGTGGAGAGGCTGGGTCCTAATGAGTGCGATTTAGCACGCAAAGCGTACCGGGAAGAAAAACGCGATCGCTTGCCGATGAAATCACTGAACATCTGGTACTCAAAAGCCACTGAAGATCTGATCCGAGATATAGAGCAAGGTTTCGGCGGGGAGACGAGCATTGTCAATGGCCTGGTTAAGGACGAGGTGATCTACGCGACGCCTTGCTGGACGGCAAGCGGTGATTACCCTTATCCACGGTCGATGAGGTTTGGCATCTGGTCTGCGACCAAGACGGCTTTTTGTACCATTGCATACCTGCGTCTTGCACAAGTGATGAAAGAAGATCCACGAGGTTACGAAGTTGCCACCTTGTTGCCTGAGGCGAGCGATAATGAGAAGTGGGCGGGTATCACGATTGGCCATTGCATGGACATGGCTACGGGCATTGGCACCGGCGCCCAAAACGGTACAGAGCCAAATGTGTTTGGAGATTACCTGATTGAACCGTGGCAATCACGAGAGTCAGAAGAAGGACTCAACACCTATAACCACTATCACAATTGGTTCCTCGCGCCGAGCCAGCACGAGAAAAATATTGCAGCATTCGCCTGCCCGAGTTATCCGTGGCCTGCCGGAACTGTTGCCCGCTATCGTGACCAGGATCTGTATATCGCGGGCGCTGCCCTGGACGCTCTGCTGAAATTACACCGTGGCCCTGATTCACGCTTGTGGGATATGGTTCGTGACGAGGTCTATGAACCAGCCGGCATTCACCATGCGGTTAAGTTTCACACGATTGAGTCCGACCCTGCGAGCGAAGCGCCGCTGACCGATGCAGGACTGCTGTTGACCATGGATGACGTGGCCGCCCTTGGAAAGTTGATTCTTGACGGCGGGAAAATCCAGGATCAGCAGATTCTTGACCCACAGTTGTTGGGGGGCATTTTTTCGTTCGAGACAAATAAAGGTCTTCCCACAGGAACCTATACCGAACATGGG
>JAAZZE010000160.1 GCA_014239255.1 Gammaproteobacteria bacterium | reverse complement strand
GAATGGATTTGCTGCTCCATCGCTGCGACTACTTTAGGATGCCCATGACCAACATTCTGACAACCGATACCACCGCAGAAATCTATAAAGCGATTCCCTTCCACATCCCATACTTCACCGTTTTTAGCACGTGCCGCAGCAAATGTAGACGAATAAGCTATTGCGCGTGCAACGCTGGCGTCTCTACGTTGATAGATATCGCTATTAGTTGTCACAATTTTCTCCCAACTTATTTTATTTGACTAAAAAATCTCGGGTTCCATTTTCCCAATAGAGGGTTCACATTGGTATTGATCATTTCGGAACAACACCTCAAGAATGTTCAACAAGCGACATGCAAAGTTAATTTATTCCATAGCAATAGTTTAATTATCTAACCTGGCTTCCCAAAGCTTAAATATTGTTATCGAACACAAAGAACTGAAACCTAGTACTCCGCACTGTTGCTCCTGGATCGTGCATTAAAACGTCCCAGCTTTTTTTATTTCATCCAAAATAATTTCCATCAACTCGAATTGTGATTGTGAATTAACGTCTTCGAAATAAATATGGCTTGGCCAGGGTTCGCTGACAAAATTGTCGGGTGGCATATCGATGGTTTCACAAACCTGCTTCAAGGCGGCCACGTTTTCCTTTGCGTAGGTTGCGATTTCTAACTTGGCGGCTTTCAGGTCGCCTATACTGTTCCGATCAATTTGCGGTGAACCCACTCCGCAAGTCAGTGGCATGTTACGTTTAATCGCCTGATCGGCATAAAAGGAAACGTCAACCTTGTCCGCTTCCAGACGCATGACAAACCGTGGGCACACGCTGACCTTGGCTTCCGTCAGCTCCAACAATCCAACACCCTTTTCCGCCGCCCCATTCGCTTTCTTGCGACGAGAGCCTCGTGCTTTCTTCGTGGCCTGGGAAACATAATCCCCACGATAATTATTATCGAACACTCGGCCCGCATAAGATCGATCCCTAACCATATGCTGTATAGATCGAATCGACATATTCATACAGTTCTCACCCCCAATAAAAAAAGGCGAGCCAGACGCATCCGATAGCTCAATCCATCCATTGGGGAAGGTTTCAATATGGTGATCCATCCATGGACCCAAAACTTGATCGGCCAGATGATCCAGTAGTGCATTGACATTATCAGGGTCGTGCACAACATCGGCCAATAGTGGTTCCTGACCATAAATATCCGCGGCCAAGCTGTAGGGGGCGGATATTTGTAACAGTGGTGGCAAGCCAGTCATGATTTCAGTCACCCTTAGGATTTCATCTATAACCTTTGGAACACCACTGGAAAAGTCCGGCGTCTGCAATGTCCGCCAATTGTCTTTATTTATTAGGGGTGCTTCGGGCTCGCTACCAGGAGGAAAACGATCCGGGTACATCATTACCTGACCCAGGGCTTCACAAGTGAGCGCGTAAAGTGCCCATGTGACATACATCTTGTTAACACCCAACAATCGGCAGACCGCCAGGTTGGTACGTACATACCTCCAAGGGTCCGTGTTGTAATAGTCAACAGACTTTATCTCGTACAAATCATACAAGATGGACAGTCCAAGCATATGTACCGAGGCGGTTGAATGAATTTCTCCGATAGGGGTGGGTGCGCCTAAATAAGGATCGAAATCCCCCGCTATACAGCCATCAATCAGCCGCTTCA
>JAAZZE010000015.1 GCA_014239255.1 Gammaproteobacteria bacterium | reverse complement strand
GGCACTGATGCAATCCTTTTCACAGCTACGCCTTCGATAACAGCGCACGCAATTCACATCCGCTCGCAATACAAAAGAATTTTTGCTTCTTGGCCCCACAAGCGCCTCATCTGTCGGACCGAAAAGCGCAACTAAAGGGCGGCCAAAAGCGGATGCCGCATGCATCGGCAGGCTATCGCCAGTCACCACGAGATCCGCAGAGCTCATCAGCGCGAAGAATTCTCGAAGCGAAAGACTGCCGGCGAGATTCTTGACCTTAGATGGTGAAGTAGTCGCTATCCATTTATCAATGACCGCTTTATCATCTGGACTTCCTGTAAAGACGACGTAGAAATGATCTTTTAGTTTTTCGGCAAGAGCGAGATAGTTCTGCAGAGGCCAATTTTTCGTCGGCCATCGCGTGGTCGGACAAAAAATCGCGAGCTTTCGTTTGTTAATCGGCAACTCAGCCAGCAAGCTGGCCGCTTTCTCACGATCTTCGTCCTTTAGCGTTAACACTGGGTGATGCTGCTGGGGATCTATTCCGCTTAACATCAAAACGCCTTCCATCTCATCAACGGCATGCAGTTTTGGCTGATGAAATCGTTTAGCAAACCACCACCTACCCTTCACAAAGCGATTTTGGGTACGCGCCGCCCAAAGAAAAATCACCGTTTTCCAGCTTCCCTGAAGATCGATGGCGATATCAAAGCGTGTCCTTCTGACCTGCTTTATGGTCTTGCTGATGTGGCCAATCGTCCACAGCGGCCTTCGCCACCAATTTGCCTTCACGCGGTAGCGATCAAAGGTAAGCAGATCGTCGATATCTTCACTAGGATTCAGAACGTCGGCAGCAGTCGTCGAGGTCAAAACCGCAATTCGGGCTTTCGGATAAGCGAGTCTCACGGATCTAATTGCCGCCGTGGCGTGCACGACGTCACCAAGTGATGTCTGCTTAATCAGCAGAATATCCCGTACCACTTACAACTCCGAATCGGAGAACACAACTCTAGAGATTGATCGCTTAAGGCATTGGACCGTTTCAGAACAGATTGCCTTGGACTGCCTCGCTCTAAGCTGAATCCTCCAACACATCTTTATTTGCAAAAGATTCGTCGTCGGCTTTATTCCGAGGTTACGCATGATTGATTAGAAGATCAACGTCAGGGCCTGGCCTAAGATTCTTCGGCCGAAAGAAACTCCCTAGGGAGATAGAAGCGATTTTTCTGAAACTCTATGTCCAGCATACCACCCATCGGATCGCCGTGACGGAAAAAATGGGTTACGAGTGATCGCCTTGTTCGAGTTCGATCGAGAATTGTTTCGCCACCATGTAAAAGATGTGCATGCCAGATAAACACATCTCCCTTGCGCGCAATGAGGGGAGTCTGACTAATTCCTTCTTTCTTTATCGTGTCATGGACATAACTGAAGCATTGGTCTGCTTCTTCGGGAGTCATATTGTATCGGCCATCTCTAAATCGGTACGGCGCAATGTGATGACTACGAGGATAGTAGAACAATGGTCCTGAGGCAAGATCGACGTCTTCCAACGCAACCCAGGTCGCCAGCATTCGGTTCTTCACCAACGGCGCCATATAAAACGTATCGTAGTGTGCCGATTGCTCGGAGCCATATTCAAAAAACAATGAGCTACAAATCGTGGCATCACCCTCCAGCAGATCTCTCAAAACACCAGCGAGCCGCGGATCCAGTATTACCTCACGGATGTAAGGATCCGCCAGGAAAAGGTCGTTGAGCTTATATGGGCAGCTACGAACATCATCAGAGGCACTAGCAAAGCTCATTCGTCTCTGCCGAGGAGTGTCAATCCATGCATCAATCGTAATCCCACTGTCTACCCGTTCTCTTCCTGCCCAGAGCTGATTAATATGTTCATTTACCTCGTCAATCTTGCTGTTCGAAAAAAATTCCGATAGCAATAGGTAACCGTCTTCACGCCATGCCTGCAATATCTCGGTATCAAGAACACTGTTTTCCCATGTCGTTCTTTGTCCCTGCCGAAAATACCCCTCGACATCGTTAGCGACGTCAGACGCCGTCAGTCCTATTTCAATCTGCGTCTTGCCCTGAGGAAATTCTATCTCCAATATCAACGCATCAGTGCTTGGGAAAATATCAAGGTAATCAACACAGGAAAAAAAACCGTATGCAAATTGGCCTGGTTTAGCACCACTCACGTCCGGTCGACACTGATGACTCAGTTGCCATTTTTTTGAGCTGCCGATCAACCAGAAAACCAGCTCTTCAGAAGACACCTCCTTATCAAAGGTCACCCACCCTCGCACTCGAAAAGACGAGCGCTCGATCGACCCCTTCGTCTCGGGCTCATCAATATGATATTCAACCACTCGAGGAGTCGATTTTTTCGCAAGAAAATTTTTAAGGCGTCCGATCATGATGAATAAAGTATGATTATCTCCCTGCGATCGAATCCCAGCCATACCGCCGTCACGCTTCACAATTCTTCTAGCAGGATACCTCTTAACACAAACATAATTCGCAAAGCAAAGTCGCTAGCACATTAACAAAATAGGTATAAAATAAATTTCGGCATTTTCTATCACTCATAAGGCGAGGGCTCATCATTAGGACGGGTGCGAAACCACCTCAAAGTCCACAGGTACTGTTCGGGCGCACTGCGGATACCTGCCTCGAATGCCGCATTCACGGCCATGGCATCTTTCACCGCATCATTCTGGGGAAAACCAGGCAGCGCTGGACCCAAAGTAACATGATAGCGACCATCTTCATCGAGTCGGCAGAAAACCGGGATCACCTTCGCTTTCGTCATCTTAGCCACACGACCAACTACAGGCAACGTTGCAGTCGCGATTCCGAAAAATGGGGCAAATACCGAATGGGTGTGACCCAGATCTTCATCGGGCATGAGGTAGCCGATCCGGCCGGCCCGAATCGCTTTGACCAACGGTCGCAAACCCTTCTCGCGGGTGAAAATCTGCGCGCCAAAACGGGAGCGGCCTTGCCACAGCCGCCAATTCAATAAGGGGCTGGAAGGCGCCTTCATCATTGATGCCCCGGCACCCAGTCGGGCAAGAGCTGCCCCGGCCATATCGATACCCAGCACATGGGGGATGATCAACAGTACTTTCTCGCCCAAACATTGCAGAGTCTGCAGTTCGGCTTCACCATGGATGGTGCACAGACGGTCGAGCCGGGAACGGGGAGCCCACCAGATCAAGCCCAGATCAAGAATAGCCTGGCCGTAACAGGCCAGATGTTCATGCAGTATAGCCTCACGCGCTGCTTCATCCTGATCAGGAAAACACCAGGCGAGGTTGATGCGGGCGATGCGCACCCGTTTCTGGTTGCGGCGAAAAAACAGTCGGCCAATCTGACGCCCTAGGGCTAACACCCACCGCCTTGGCAATAAGACACAAAGGCCTAAAATCCCGGCCAGTATCCAGGTGCCCCAATACCGGGGCGCCAGAAAAGACAACCGGAAACGTGGTGGATCTGAATGGTTCGTTTTCAACTGGCCCTGGGTGACTGGAGTCGGCCAGGAAAAGCCGGCACCCGGATCAACAGCCCGGTTTTAGAGTCGGCCCTTCCTCCTGGCGATTCGTAGCCTGAGCGCATTCAGCTTGATAAAGCCATCAGCATCTCCCTGATGATATGCACCTTGGTCGTCTTCGAAGGTAACCACGCTCTCATCAAACAACGAATCTGTATCCGAGCGCCGGCCACAGACCGTTACGCTGCCCTTGTACAGTTCGAGCCGTACCACACCGTTAACTCGTACCTGGGATTCATCGATCATTCGCTGCAACATTTTTCTTTCCGGGGCAAACCAATAACCATTGTAGATGAGCGCCGCATAGCGCGGCATAAGTTCATCCTTCAGGTGGGCGACCTCCCGATCCAGCGTAATGGACTCGATCGCCCGATGCGCCTTGAGTAATATGGTTCCCCCGGGGGTTTCATAACAGCCCCGACTCTTCATGCCCACGTATCGGTTTTCAACGATGTCTGCGCGCCCGATACCATGCCGAGCGCCCAACTGGTTAAGCGCCAACACCATCTGACCAGGACTGAGAGATTCACCACCGATTGCTACCGGGTCTCCGGCTGAGAAGGTTAACTCAACTGTCTCAGGCTCATCCGGCGCCTCACGTGGTGACACAGTCCAGCGCCACACGGATTCATCGGGTGCAGTCCAAGGGTTCTCAAGCTCACCACCCTCATACGAGATGTGCAGCATATTAGCGTCCATGGAGTAATCAGCACCGCCATCGTCGCGCGTTTCGACCGGGATAGCATGTTTTCGAGCATACGCAACCAACCGTTCGCGAGAGTTCAGGTCCCATTCCCGCCACGGCGCGATCACTCGAATCTCCGGATTAAGTGCGTAAGCGTTTAACTCGAAACGTACCTGGTCGTTACCCTTGCCGGTAGCACCATGGGCGATGGCGTCGGCTCCGGTTTCCGAGGCAATTCGAACCAGGTGGCGCGCAATCAGCGGGCGGGCAATTGCAGTTCCCAGCAGGTACTCCCCTTCGTATAAGGTATTCGCGCGGAACATCGGAAAGATATAGTCTCGCGCAAATTCCTCGCGCAAATCCTCAATGAATATCTCCTTGACACCTAGAATCCTGGCCTTCTCCCGAGCGGGCTCCAATTCCTCGCCCTGGCCAATATCGGCAGTAAAGGTCACAACTTCACAATGATACTGATCCTGCAGCCATTTAAGGATAATTGAAGTATCCAATCCCCCAGAATAGGCAAGTACTGCCTTGTTAATTTTTTTCACAATGTGATCCGTCTGCTGAGCGGGGCAAGTCACCGACTACGCCGGCAAAACGCACCTCATTATATCAGCGGTCAAACAGGCCTCGGTTGCAGAATCTATCGCCGAACCCTAGAATTTGTAGTTTGAGCGCCCTTTAAGTGGGCGTTTTATTTTTTGTGACACGCCACCTTCGATAGGTCGACAGCATGACGCGGCATTTCCTGACCTTACGTGATCTGTCTCCCGCAGAACTGGGAGATATTATTCGCCGGGCGATCACCTTGAAACGTGCTCAAGGAGGCGGACAACGGCTGACTCTGCTTGATTCTCGCACTATGGTGTTGATTTTTGAAAAATCATCGACCCGCACCCGGGTCTCATTTGAGGTCGCCTGTACGCAGCTGGGTGGTTCGTCTGTTTTCCTATCGCCCGGCGACAGTCAGATGAGTCGAGGAGAATCAATCAGCGATACCGCACGAATCGTCTCCAGCATGGCAGATATTATTGTCCTGCGCACTGGACCACACGACCGGGCAACAACCATGGCGACTCACTCACAAGTGCCTGTTATCAATGCCCTGTCCGATGCCTTCCATCCTTGTCAGTTACTTGCCGATATCCAGACTTTTTGCGAGCATCGAGGTGAAATGCGTGATGCCCGGGTTGCATTCGTTGGCGATGGTAGCAGCAATGTCTGCCAGTCATGGATTAATGCGGCCGCAATGATGAAGTTCTCACTACAAATCGGGGCGCCGGATTTGTATCGCCCCCATCCTGAGATAGTCGCCGCCGCTGGCAGGCGGTGTACGTTAACAAACCAGCCAAGTGAAGCAGTGGCCGGTGCTGATCTCGTGGTCACCGACACCTGGGCTGGCATGGGGCAGGAAGCCGAAAAAGCTGAGCGGCTCAAGGTATTCCACGGATTTCAGATCGATAGCCAGATGATGGCTGGTGCTGCTCCGGATGCACTATTCATGCACTGCCTGCCGGCCTACCGAGGTCAGGAAGTTGCAGCTGAAGTGATCGATGGGCTCCAAAGTGTTGTTTGGGACGAGGCAGAAAACCGTCTGCACGCACAAAAAGCCCTGATTGAGTTTTTGCTCGCCTAAACGCTAGACGACAAGCCCCGCACAGAATCGGGGTTCACATTATCAGGCCGTTGCGGCCACCCGCATTTGTTCCATTGCCCGCTTTTCAATCTGGCGAATCCGTTCAGCTGAAACCCCGTACTTTGCTCCTAAATCACCGAGGGTACTCCTCCCCCCCAACTCAACAAGCCAGCGCGCCTGGATAATATCGCGACTGCGGTCATCCAGACTGGCCAGCGCTTTACTGAGCTGGGCCTGGCGAGAACGCTGCTCGTCTGCCTGGGAAACCAGTACCCCAGGATCTCGCGAAGAATCCCCCAGTGCTTCGGCTGGCGCCAAGAAACGCGGTGTCTCATCATCATTTGCTTCTGGCTCGAAGGCCACGTCATGACCACTCATGCGGGTTTCCATCTCCCGCACTATTTTCGGATTCACATCAAGCGTTGTCGCCATCGACTCGACTTCATCTTCTTTCATTACGCCTAGTCGTGCCCGATTTTTGCGCAGATTAAAAAACAATTTGCGCTGGGCCTTGGTGGTAGCCACTTTAACCATTCGCCAGTTGCGAACGACGTAATCGTAAATCTCTGCCTTTATCCAGTGCACGGCAAAAGATACCAGTCGTATATCTCGTTGATGATCGAATCTTTTCACGGCCTTCATCAGCCCAACATTACCCTCCTGAATAAGATCAGCCAAAGGAAGTCCATATCCGGAAAAACCCCGGGCAATCGAGACGACAAACCGCAAATGGGAAAATACCAACTGCCGGGCAGCCTCGAGATCGTCGTCATCATGGTAACGCTGCGCGAGTGATTTCTCCTCTTCCGCCGTAAGAATAGAAGCTTCACTCACCTCGTGCAGGTACCGCGTTAGCCCCTGGCTAGGGCCAAGATCGGTTGCGATAGATAGGGTCTGGCTCATGAACGTGTCATCCTTATTTCAGGGTACACGCATATTTTAGCACTCTATTACCTTGAGTGCTAACAATTTTTTAGAAAATACAATTGTAAGATTCCCATGTTTTCAATTATTTACTTAATTTTTGCAATATCCACTGTAACAACAAAATTATTCATTTTAGTAGTCCACGACCCTACTTCACGAATCAATACCCACCAGGGCTCTAGCAAAGCGGTCAGCATCGAAGGGCTGCAAGTCGTCGAGGGTTTCTCCGACTCCGATAAAAGGAATCGTCAGCGCACATTGGCGAGCCAAGGCTACGACGATACCGCCACGGGCGGTACCATCGAGTTTGGTTACACATACGCCGGTCGGTCCCACCGCATCCCCAAACGCTGCCGCCTGGGCTAAGGCATTTTGTCCTGTACCCCCATCAACCACCAGTAGGGTTTCTTGTGGTGCGGCCACATCTACTGCACGAATCACGCGTTTGATCTTTTGCAATTGCGCCATCAGGTCTACGTTGACATGCTGCCTTCCAGCAGAGTCGACAATAAGGACGTCGATCTTCCGAGCCTGGGCGGCCTTCATCGCATCGTGCGCTACTGCTGCAGCATCAGCACCATGTGCTTGGGCAATAACCGGTAGTTCCAGCCGTTCTCCCCAAGTCTGCAGTTGCTCGATCGCCGCAGCACGAAAGGTGTCACACGCCGC
This sequence comes from Gammaproteobacteria bacterium, assembly GCA_014239255.1. Taxonomy (GTDB): domain Bacteria; phylum Pseudomonadota; class Gammaproteobacteria; order Arenicellales; family UBA868; genus UBA868. The sequence goes on along the minus strand of JAAZZE010000015.1, from coordinate 34,001 downwards.
CAACATAACCGATCGTTCTGATCTTTGGAAGAATGCAGCGAGCTTAGCCGCAGTCGTCGTTTTGCCCACCCCGTTAACGCCAACCATGAGAATAACGAAAGGCGCCCCGGGTTGCGATTGAACATCGATTGAACGTTGCGCCTTGCCGAGCATGGTTGCGAGCTCATTACTCAACAGATGCTTCAATGCCGGAAGGTTTTCAATCCTTTCCGAGGCAGCATATCGGCGCAGAGCGGCCACCGCCTGGGCGCTGGCCGTCACGCCCAGATCAGCCATAATCAGTTGATCTTCAAGCGCCTCGAATACGGTGTCGTCAAAGACCCCCTGTCCAGAACCCATTAATGTCGCCAACCCCCCAGAGAATGCATCACGGGTTTTCCTGAGTCTTGAGAAAAGCCCTTGCTTGGCGTTGCCTGTTTTCATCTTTAACTGCCGGTAATCTGTAGTGCGCCATACCCAAGTCGGGCTTTGGTCAAAAGCGGCAGATATCCTATCATCGCCTGTCAAACCATTCTGTGATCGTTTCGTTATCGTGAAAAATTATCGAATTGAACAGCATGGCCGCTTGCGTATTATCGGTGGTCAGTGGAAAAAACGCCTGATCCGCTTTCGTGGCGGAGCGGATCTGCGGCCCACCCCCGACAGCGTCCGTGAAACGCTGTTCAACTGGCTCGCCCCAGTGATTGTCGACACACACTGCCTTGACCTTTTTGCAGGCAGTGGCGCATTGGGGATTGAAGCGGCCTCGCGCGGGGCCGCTTCAGTCAGCCTGGTCGAAATGCGACGGGCGACCTGCCGTCAACTCAGCGACACTTTGTCAATGCTTAATGCCAGCAATGTCAGTGTCCACTGCGAGGAAGTACTGGATTGGTTGGACCATTGCAACGCTCGTTACGACATTGTGTTTGTCGACCCCCCCTATGGGGAAGGGTTGGTTGATCGGTGCCTCCACCGACTTGAACGCTGCGCCGTGCTCAACCCCAATGCCCAGATCTACGTAGAGTGCGGCGCACGGGAAAAACTGGTCATCCCATCTGGATGGTCCCAACTACAACACAAGACCGCAGGCCAGGTGGCCTACCGATTATTCAGTGTGAGCGAGACTCGAGAAACGCTCGGCTGAAAATCTCGTTCAGGCAGCCTGAGTCGTACCTGAGCGTGCCGCAATCTCATAATCACTGGCGTTGTCATGGCGGAACAGACGGCGGACCATGGGCTCGAAGAATGCCAAAGGCTCGTGGCGATATTCCGGATCAAAGCAGTTCTGGTCATATTCCTCGCAAAACCGCACGGTATCGGCATACCAAGGGTGATCGATAAACCGGTCGCGGGCATTACGATCTCCACCGCGATAATGTGCGTAATAAAACATCTGGAACATCCCGTGATGCTTGATGATCCAGTAGGTTTTTTCTGTGACAAACGGGCGTAATACGGCTGCCGCCATCTCGCTGTGCGACATCGGGGCAAGCATATCGCCGATATCGTGCAGCAGCGCCGCCACAACCATCTCTTCGGCCTCTCCGGCACGGTGTGCCCGGGTCGCCGATTGGAGCGAGTGCGCTAATCGGCTGACGCGATACCCTGAAATTGACTCGTCCAGCGACCGCAGATGTTCAAAAATTCGCTCTGGCAACCCATCAATGAACTCATGCTCCATTTTGTCTAAAAACTCATACTCCTCACGGGACCCATCAGCCATTTTGGTAAATCCTACAACCTCCATCACCTCCCCCTGGGGATCGTGCCCCGATTTGCTTTTGTAAAAGTATGGATGAGATCAACGGCGATTGGTAGTATCAGTACCCAGCATCTCGCCATATGGGGATTTAACACCGTAAATGACCACCAAAGCAATATATCCAGGTACGTTCGATCCGATTACAAAGGGGCACATAGATCTTGCCGAGCGTGCGAGCCAGTTGTTTGACGAAGTGGTAATTGCGATAGCAGCCAGTCCCTCAAAACAGCCGTTGTTTGCCCTTGAGGAACGACTGGAAATGGCGCAGATCTCAATATCACATGTCGATAATATCAGCGTAGCGGGATTCGATGGACTGCTGATTGAGTGTGTCCGCACTGCCCAGGCACAGGTGGTGCTGCGCGGCTTGCGGGCGGTATCGGATTTTGAGTACGAGTTTCAACTGGCTGCTATGAACCGTCGACTCGATCCAACGGTGGAGACCATGTTTTTGACTCCCTCAGAAAATTACACCTTTCTGTCGGCCTCTATGGTCAAGGAAATCGCTTCGCTCGGTGGTGATGTCTCTCAGTTTCTCCATCCACAAATTAACAAACGACTCACCGACCGCCTGGGCCGATAACAAGACGTCTCCCGCAAGGGTGCACACGGCTAAAAACTATGGCGCTTTTGATCACTGATGAATGTATCAACTGTGATGTATGCGAGCCCGAATGCCCCAACGATGCCATTTCCCAGGGTGAAGAGATCTATCAGATTGAGCCAGGCAAATGCACTGAATGTGTCGGACACTTTGAGACATCACAGTGTGTTGAAGTTTGCCCCGTCGAATGTATTGTGGTCGACCCCGATCACACAGAAGGCCGCGACACCTTGATGGAACGCTATCGTATATTAACGGGTCTTGTGGCCTATTAATCAGGCCGTTGGCAGTTCGATATCCAAACACCGCCATAGATACCAGGTCGCAACGGATCGATAAGGTTGCCAGCGCCTACCGGCCCGAGCCAAACGTGAGGGTTTCGGCAATGTCCCCAGCCGGCGCATTTTCTGGTAGCCCTTGAGTACGCCCAGGTCCCGGATTGGGAGTACATCCGCGCGACCCAAGTAGAAGATCAGCAACATCTGCACCGTCCATTCGCCCACACCACGCACCTTGCAGAGGTGTTCGATAATCAACTCATCACTCATCGCGTGCAAAGCCCGAGTATCGGGTAACTCACCAGCGGTGCCGCGGTCGGCCAAGTCTAAAAGCGCGATACATTTGGACCGTGAAAGCCCTGCCGCACGCAGTTGTTCGACAGGCATGGCCAGTAACTGCCCCGGGGCGACCCGCCGATTGGGGAACAGGTCCAACAATCGTCCATGGATGGTAGATGCGGCTTTGCCGCTCAGTTGCTGATAGACGATTGAGCGGCATAGATACTCGAAGACCGACCGATTGCGGCGCACCTCGAGTTGCAAGTCACCAACTCCAGCCATGATCCGAGCCAAACCCTTGTCACGCTGGGCCAGGTAAGTGCAAGCTACCGCTGGATCAAATTGGCGAAGGTGATTCATCAGATGCTATCCGTAATCGACCGGTGGAGCATGCCGGATCCAAATCCCACAGATCGATCTCGTCGTTGTCTTGGCGAAACGAATTCAGGCATTCCCGAGTAAAGCAGTTACTCAGTTGGGCTTTGAGTGCCATGTTGACCCCCTGATGGCCAACCAACAGTATATCGCCGGCCGTGTCATCCAAGTTAACCGCAAAGTCCTTGATCCGACAAGCGACATCACGGATCCCCTCCCCACCGGGTGGAGGTTTCAAATAACATCCTTGGCGCCAGTCGTCATACGCATCGCTGTCACCGGCCCGAATCTCTGATTCGAGACGACCTTCGTAATCCCCCAGATCAAGTTCAACCAGGGTAGGCTCAACCGCGACATTAAGCCCCAGCGTTTGCCCGAGAATTGCCGCAGTTTCCCGTGCCCGCCCCAGCGGTGATGAAAACATCTGAATCGGGACAAATCCGCGAGCCTTCAATAAATCGCCCAGTTTTTTGGCTTGCTGATAGCCCAGAGCATTCAGTGGGATATCACTTCGAGACTGCCAACGATTCGCGACGTTCCAATCAGTCTGTCCATGACGGGCAATTAACAGGGCCATTAGAAACTCCAGTAATAAGGCTGGGCTGAAATTCTTGCCCAAACCGGTGGTTTTTGCTTGAAAAAATCCCAGTCGTACTGACGACAACCCCGCTCTTAACTGAGCGGATGCAAAAAACGTGATAGTTTGTGATCTTAGGTTGACATGTATTAGCGCTCTGGGTATTATGTATACAGAATTTGTGCATTGCACGATTCTTTTCTCATATCCTCCTCCTTTGATTAATCCCGCCACACTCTTGTGGCGGGATTTTTTTTCGTAAAAACTCGTTTTATTCTTTAGTTATAGTCATATAACAGATATTCGATAGTCAGATATTGATTGAGTTTTTATATTACCCAGGAATTAGATAGATTATATCTATCACTAATAAAATAATATTTATATGTTGCATTGCAATATGTTAGATCGAAGATACAGTCACCGCAAATCATCTGCCCAAGTCAACGGCATGTAATTTTGTCAGGCCAACCCTATCTTTTAAGCGCTCTCCTACCCGATTTATGCGTGGATTGCCAACCGCCGTTCCCCCCTCACACGCCAGTACGAGCCGTTGAGGCAGACGATACAATCGACTCGCCCCGCAAATAGCGCCCACCCAAAAAAGTGAGTTTTCATGGCTACTTCCCCAATCCTTTTTGTTTTCCCGGGTCAAGGATCGCAATATCCCGGTATCGGTAAAGATCTATTTGACGCGTTCGAGTCGGTACGCCAACTCTATAGTCAGGCCAGCGAAGTCCTGGGTTACGATCTCGCAGCGCTATCCTTTGAAGACCCTGAAGGGAAAATCAACCTGACCCGCTATACCCAGCCGGTCTTGCTGACACACTCCATGTCCTGTCTTCAGGCATTCCAAGAAATGACCAACGGCAAAATTCACCCGGGTGTCACAGCCGGCCACAGTCTGGGAGAGTATTCCGCACTGGTTGCAGCCGGTGCTTTGGACTTCCCTTTTGCCCTCCAACTGGTAAAGACCAGGGGTCAACTCATGGGAGACCTGGGAGATGGTGAAATGGAGGCTTTGCCATTGCCAATCGAAAGCGCTCAGGAGTTGGCTGCGCGGCATTACTGTGCCGTAGCGGCATGCAACCTGCCAGACCAAACGGTTGTCGGAGGGCGCGTTGAGGATTTGGATGCTCTGGTCAATGACTTCCAGGAACGCTACCCCGGAAAACGTACCGCGCGACTCAAAACCGAAGGTGCGTTTCACACTTTCTACATGATCGAGGCCGCACTGCGATTCCGCAAAGCACTAAGTGACGCACCTTTTTCCTCACCGACAATCGAGGTGCTCTCCAACAGTTCCGGTATCTTTCACCGCCAAGACTCAAACAGTATCCGGGCAGGGCTTTTTTCGCAACTCTTTAATCCGGTGCAGTGGCATGCCAACCTCATGCACGCTGTGACTCAAGGTTGTGACACAATCATTGAATTCGGTGGCGGCATCGGCAAAGGCGAAACAGCCGCTGAGAAAAAACCCAACCTCGCCAGCATCATTAAGAAGTCTTTTCGCCGCCAGCCAACCCCACCGCGCTACCTAAGTGTGATCAACCAGGAAACTCTGTCAGAAGCTGTATCAGTCTTTCGGCTGTAGACGCTGCCGGCCAGATTACGGTAGTGCGCTCTACGCTATTCAACGTGAGCGCTCGCGAGGGAAAAGACAGTTGAACACAACTGCACTGTACGTTGTGACCGTACTGATCTGGGGCTCGAGTTGGCTTGCTATCCGGTACCAGATTGGAATCGTGGCTCCAGAGATTTCTCTGATATATCGATTTGCACTGGCTACAGTGTTGCTGGCGTTGTGGTGCACGGCGCGCGGTATTTCGCTCCGTTTTCGGCTGCGCGACCATCCCTACCTGGCCTTACTTGGGCTTTGCCTTTTTTCAATGAACTACCTGTTGTTCTACCAGGCAGCTTTCAATCTCGCAACGGGACTGCTGGCCGTGATCTTTTCAACCATGACGATAATGAATATCGTCAACAGCGCCGTATTGCTCGGGCGACGAGCCGAAAAACAAACTATCCTGGGTGCATGCCTTGGTCTTGCCGGGATGGCGCTCGTATTTTGGCCACAAATCGAACAAACCGGGGCGGCGACATTTTCTGCCGTTGTTATCAGCATCATTGCCACCTACCTCGCATCAATCGGTAATATCCTATCGGCCCGCAACCAGATGCATGGCTTACCCGTGGTATCGGCGAATGCAATCGGTATGGCCTACGGTACTTTCTTCCTGCTGATCTACAGTTTGTGGTCGGGCACTCCCTTTACGTTCGATACAACCGGCTCCTATATCAGCTCGCTCGCCTTTCTTGCGCTTTTTGCCTCGGCGATCGCTTTTGGCTGCTACCTCACTCTGGTCGGTCGGATCGGTCCAGAAAAGGCAGCCTATGCCACAGTGTTATTCCCAATCGTGGCACTTTCACTTTCCACGTGGGTCGAAAACTTCCAGTGGCAAGGTCGTGCCATAGCGGGAGTCATCCTGGTCCTGGGCGGCAACGTCATCGTGCTTTTGGGGCAAACGCACTTCAATGCCCTGATCAGGCTGCTGCGCCGGTGAAGTTCAAGGACTTGGAGAATTAATCGGTTTGTCTGCGCCGGCCCAGCCACAAAACCATACCCAGAGCCAACAGCACCGCAGGGAGTACCGAGTAATTCAGCGCTCGCCAACCCGCCCACTCGTGTAGAAATCCCGAGCTAAGCGCGGTCAGCGCAACCATGCCAAATACCAGTAGGTCGTTAAGGCCCTGGGCCTTTGCCTTTTCCGGCGCAGTATATGTTTCGGTAAGAAGAGTGGTGCCACCTATGAAGAGGAAGTTCCAACCCAATCCCAAAAACACCAGTTCAAAAAGAAAATGGAACACACTAATACCGCCCAGGCCAATCAAAATACTGGCAAGCAGCAATATGGCGCCCACACTCATGATACGGATTACGCCGAACCGGGCAATCAGATTTCCGGTAAAAAACGATGGCGCAAACATAGCGAGCACATGCCACTGGATGACGAGTGCCGTATCAGAAAATCCATGGTCGTGACTGGCCATCGCCAACGGCGTCGACGTCATCACCAGATTCATTACGCCGTACGCGATCATGGCACCGATTACCGCTACCAGGTATTTTGGTTGCCTCGCAATCTGTGCCAAAGGCCGTTGCTCGCCAGAACGCTCGTGCTCTCCCGGTACGGCTATCTGGATCTGTGAAACCAAGAGTATCGATAACCCATACAGAATCAACAGACTTGCGTAACTTCCCGCAAAAGGAATTCCCATCAACATATCCCGGGAATAGTTGGCAAGATTAGGCCCAATGAACGCCGCAAGGATGCCCCCGGCCAGCACCCAGGAAATCGCCCGACCGCGGTACGCTTCACCACTGATATCCACTGCTGCGAAACGGTAATACTGGCCAAAGCCATTCAGGATGCCGATCAAAAATGACCCTACTGCAAAGGCAACAAAATTGTGGTCTAAAATAGCCCACGTCGCGACCATGGCGCCCGCAAACCCGACCATGAGGCCGACGATAAAACCGGCACGCCGCCCTATCCGTTTCATCAAAACTGAAGCGGGAAAAGTTACTGTCAGAGTACCGCAGTACATGCACGCTATCGGCAACGTCGCCCAAACCTTCTCCACGGAGAGTGTCAGCCCGACTAAGGCGGAGGCCGCAACGATAAGCGAACTGCCAGACAGCATCAGTGCCTGGCAGACAGCGAGAATCAGTACATTGCGCCGTAGCGCCCCTACAAAAGGCATAGTGCTATCTTGTCCGATCGCCCCTACACTTAACTTAGTGACCCAGCACGCCTGGGCTTGTCAGAGCATACAAAGACATCGGATATGACATGCATCGGGGCTCACATGCCCCGGCGATATTTCCCACCCACTTGAAAAAGCGTGTCGGTAAGCTGGCCCAATGAACAGCATCGAGCCGCCTCCATTAGTGGGTAAAAAACGTTCTCTCCACGCAAAGCAGCATATTTGACGGCATCAAGTGCGGGACCGGTCTGGCTCTCATGGCGGCGCTTAAAATCGGCAAGTCGGTCCAGCTGCCCCTGTTTTTCCGTTTCGGTGCCTCGAGCCAACTCTACATCGGCTGATGTGCCAACCGTATCCCTGACAAAAGAGTTAACACCGATGATCGGGTAACTGCCATCATGCTTGCGGGTTTCATAATATAGAGACTCTTCTTGTATCTTGCCTCGCTGATAACCGGTTTCCATCGCTCCTAAGACCCCACCGCGCTCTGCCAGGCGATCAAACTCTGCGAGTACCGCGTGCTCAACCAGATCGGTAAGCTCCTCGATGATGAAACTGCCCTGATTGGGATTTTCATTGCGCGCCAGTCCCCACTCACGATTAATGATCAGCTGTATAGCCATAGCTCTTCGCACCGAGTCTTCGCTAGGAGTTGTCACTGCCTCATCATGGGCATTGGTATGTAAACTGTTGCAGTTGTCGTAAACCGCGATCAATGCCTGAAGTGTGGTTCGAATATCATTGAAACCCATCTCTTGTGCATGCAAAGAACGACCCGAAGTCTGGATATGGTATTTCAGTCTCTGACTGCGGGCATTCGCACCATAACGCTCCCGCATGGCAACCGCCCAGATCCGCCGCGCGACGCGCCCCATCACGGTGTACTCCGGGTCCATGCCATTGGAGAAAAAGAAAGACAAGTTCGGGGCAAAATCATCGATCTCCATACCGCGGGCCAGGTAGGATTCTACGTAGGTAAAACCGTTCGCCAGGGTGAGTGCGAGCTGGGTAATCGGATTAGCGCCTGCCTCGGCAATGTGATAGCCGGAGATTGAGACCGAGTAAAACTTGCGCACCCGGTTATCAATAAAGTACTGCTGAATATCAGCCATCATGCTCAAACTGAAATCAGTGGAAAAAAGACAAGTGTTTTGCCCCTGATCTTCCTTGAGGATATCGGCCTGTACCGTGCCGCGGACATTTTCCAACGTCCACGACCGAATCTTAGATAACTCCTGTGCATCCGGATCGCGGCCTTGCTCCTCACAAAATCGCTCGACCTGCTGATCAATGGCAGTGTTGAGAAAAAATGCTAGAACAGTCGGTGCTGGACCGTTAATAGTCATGGACACAGATGTGGTCGGGCTGCAAAGGTCAAAGCCCTGATAGAGCGTCCGCATGTCCTCCACGGTTGCGATAGAAACGCCAGAGGTGCCGACCTTACCGTAGATATCCGGGCGTAGTGCCGGGTCGGATCCATACAGGGTCACTGAATCAAAAGCCGTAGACAAACGCTTGGCTTCGGAATTAGCAGACAAAAGCTTAAAGCGACGATTAGTGCGCGAGGCATCACCCTCCCCTGCGAACATACGCGTTGGATCTTCGTTCTCGTGTTTGAATGGGAAAACGCCTGCAGTAAATGGAAATTCCCCCGGTACGTTTTCCAACAACTGCCAAATCAAACGATCCCCAGTGTCGGTATATCGAGGCAGGCTGACACGGGGAATCCGAGTGCCAGACAAAGAGGTATAACTGAGAGCCTGCTCCCGCGCTTTACCCCGTACACGAATAGTCAGACTGTCCTGGCGGTAGCGTTCAATCAAAGAATTGAATTCATTGATCCGTTCCAGCATTTCTGTGCCCAGTTTCTCAGCCACATCTTCAGCAAGCGCCTGAAGTGTCTCGGTTGACTCTCCTGCCGCCGCAAGCAGTTCGATACAACTATTCAAGTGCTGGTATCGCCGCGCCAAAACCGCCTGGTTTTCCGCCTCCTCGTGGTAGAGGCGAACAGCATCGGATATCTCAGACAGATAACGTTCGCGGCCGACGGGCACCACTTCAGCCTGTTTCAAATTCAACTTTGGGTCAGGCAGCAACCCGGGGCTCGGAGCTAGACCGTGCTCCACCAGAGCAGTATTAAGCGCCCGGTACAGCGCGGTCACGCCTTGGTCATTAAAATGCGATGCCATGGTTGTGTATACCGGCATAGCTGCGGGCTCCATGCTGAAGTCGCCACGGTTACGCTGCACCTGCTTACGTACGTCCCGCAAAGCGTCCTGGGCACCTTTACGATCACACTTATTGATCGCGATGAAATCCGCATGGTCCAGCATTTCGATCTTCTCAAGCTGTGACGGGGCACCAAATTCTGGTGTCATGACATACAACGCACAATCCACCTGAGAGACGATGCCGGCGTCACCCTGACCAATGCCAGGCGTCTCGATAATGATCAGGTCAAAACCGGCGCACTGGCAGGCCGCGAGGATGTCCCCGATCTGCGGCGGTATCTCGGCGCTCGCACCGCGGGTCGCGAGTGAACGCAAAAATACCGCGTCCCCGTCAATCGCATTCATGCGAATACGATCCCCAAGCAAAGCGCCGCCGGTCTTACGTCGGGTTGGGTCCACTGCAAGCACTGCCAGGCGCAGGCGATCGCCGTAATCCATACGCCAGCGCAGAATCAGTTCATCGGTCAATGAGGACTTGCCCGAGCCACCAGTACCGGTGATCCCCAAAATCGGCACCCGACACTCTTCACGAGCTGCCCCCGCGCGGGCCTGGCGCAAAACAAATTCGCTGGCAGTCCCGTTTTCGATCTCGGTAATCAAGCGAGCCAGTTGTCCACCATCATACCCGTCCAGTCCATCCAGGCTCTGGTTACCCTGATCACCAGGATAAAAATCGGCTTGCGCCATCATGTCATCGATCATGCCCTGCAAGCCAAGATGCTGGCCGTCCTCTGGCGAGTAGATACGGCAGACCCCGTAATCGTGCAGCGCGCGGACCTCTTCGGGAACGATCACGCCGCCGCCGCCGCCGAAGACGCGTATATCTCCCCGACCGCGCTGACGCAACATATCGACCATGTAGGAGAAAAATTCACTGTGGCCGCCCTGGTAGGAACTGACAGCAATTCCCTGCACATCTTCTTCGATAGCCGCATCAACGATTTCCTGGACACTACGGTTGTGACCAAGGTGAATTACCTCCGCACCGGAAGCCTGCAGCAAGCGGCGAATGATGTTGATGGAAGCATCATGCCCGTCGAACAAACTCGCCGCCGTAACAAAACGGATCCGGTAATCCGGATCCGGATCGGATCGGGTTGCTGGACTGGGCGGCGGGGGTACACTCTGGTTCATCGTTACCATTTTCGTCGTTAGATTGGACAAAACATTTTAGTTTCCGTTTACGTAAACGTCAATTGAAGTTATACTGACATTATGGCGATGATGACGCAAACCAGCCCTTCCAGTGATACCCACAATACTTCCTACTCGATCTCGGATCTGGCCCGAGAATTCGGGGTGACCACGCGGGCAATTCGGTTTTACGAAGATGAAGGACTGTTGCGGCCCGAACGATCTGGCCGACAACGGGTGTATCGTACGCGCGATCGTGTGCGACTGAAACTGATTCTACGTGGCAAACGCCTGGGCTTCTCGCTAAACGAGGTGGGCGAGATTATCAACATGTATGACTCGAATCCTGGAGAAGCGGGTCAACTGCGTTATTTCCTAGAGCAAATCCGCCAGCGCCGCGACACCTTAAAGCAGCAGCACCACGATATTGACGTAACTCTGCAAGAACTGGATACCATTGAAGCTCAGTGCCAGGACCGTCTTAGCGCCCTGAGTTGATCTTTCCCAAGGTATCATCCTCTTTTCGCCCTATTCGCGCAGTGAACCGCACGTGTTGACAACCCAAAATTCCAGTACTGGAACACAGGTACTCCTGGTGCTTGCCTGCCTGGTGATCGTGATTGCCGGTCTGAAAGCAGCCAGTAGTATCGTAATCCCCCTATTGATGGCGATTTTCCTAGCCATTATCGCCTCAGCCCCCCTACAGTGGTTGCGCCGGCGTGGATTACCCACCTGGGCCGCCCTAACCTTGATTCTGCTACTGCTGGGTAGCGCACTCATCAGTATCGGATCACTGATTGGTGCTTCCATTGATCAATTGAGCAATACCCTGCCACGTTACGAGGCACAACTACGCACCCTGATCGACAACATAACGCTATGGGCCAGCGGCCTTGGCTTCGCATTGCCGCCGAGCGGCCTTGAAGAGTTGATCAATCCGGCGGCAGCGGCCCAGTTGTTCGGGCGTCTGGTCGGCGGGTTTGGTAGCCTGCTGGCTAACACCATGCTGATTATCTTTACCGTGTTGTTTTTGATGGTGGAATCAGCCGCGATTCCCGACAAGTTGCGAGCCATTTCAGCGGACCCAGACAAAACCATCGACAACCTGTCTGCATTCATGGAGTCGGTCAACAGTTACCTCGTCATCAAGGCGTTGATGAGTTTTATAACCGCACTTGCGATCACTGCCTACTTGTTGGTCCTAGGCGTGGACTTTGCAGTCCTTTGGGGCGCCATCGCTTTTTTCATGAATTTTGTACCCTATATAGGGTCGATTATCGCAGCCGTTCCGGCGGTGACTTTGTCATTGATTGATGCTGGACCCGCGATCGCGGTAGCCGTCGGGGCTGGCTTCCTCGTGGCGAACATCGTCGTCGGAAGCCTCCTCGAGCCGCGCTACATGGGGCGAGGGCTCGGGCTTTCGACTCTAGTGGTATTCATTTCCTTGCTGTTCTGGGGCTGGGTTTTCGGGCCAGTTGGCATGTTCCTGTCGACCCCGCTAACCATGCTGGTGAAGATTGCTTTGGAAAGCGACCCGCGCAGCCGCTGGATCAGTGTGCTACTCAGCTCTCAGGCGCCAGGCAAGTCCTCGCGCACCTCCTGAACCACGACCAATTATCTTTCCTTATAACGGTAAGGTAGGCGGCCTGTCCCGGGAAACCGTCACTGGCAAGGGGAGTTGAGATGAAATTCGACGCCCTGCGATCACCACGCTACCGACGTTTCTGGCTTGGATCCATCGGCTCCACCGGGGCGACGCAGTTGTATTTTGTCGGCATGGCGTGGCTGGTTTTCGAACTCAGCGGGTCTGCCCTAGACCTTGGCATGCTAGGGGGTGCCATGGCCGTTCCCGCCATCATAGCCACTCTCGCAGGTGGATTAATTGCCGACCGGGGTAACCGACGTAAAGTGCTGTTGATTACCTCCGTGCTTGCCGGCGTAGCACTGGCCATCCTCGCGCTACTGGATGCGACCGGATCAGTTGCAGTATGGCATGTACTGGTAATTGCGGCCGTGCTCGGCCTGATCTCAGGCTTTGACATGCCAGCCCGGGTCTCATTCTTTCCTGCTCTGATTGAGCCAGAACAGATGATGAGTGCCGTCGCACTGAATTCAATACTCTGGCAAGGCACACGAATGGTTTTACCGGCAATCGGTGGTTTCCTGATCGCAATTGCCGATACTTCAGTCATCTTTGCACTATGTACCGTTGGCTTTTGGGCCATGGCATTTATCCTTGCAAGGTTACAGGTGAACCCCACAACTGGCGTGCCGGCCGAAGGGGGCTGGGGCCTGATGGCAGCCTTACGCTTTATCTGGCAGGAACGCTTGTTTGCAGTTCTGATCGCACTCACCTGGATCCTAATGTTCTTCGGAACATCGTACGTTCAGATCATGCCGGTATTCTCAGAACTCTTGGGCGGAGGTGAAAAAGGTTATGGCCTGTTGATCTCTGCAACCGGTGTAGGGTCAGTCGCAGGCACACTGCTGGTCGGACGATTACAACGATCTGCGAACCTGGGGCGCATCATGTTGGGTGGCGCTCTGGTTTTTGCCTTGGCGTTGATCTGTTTTGCCATCGTCACCCGAAACGCCAACAACCTGCAATGGGCTTTCGTTGGGGCATGCCTTTTTGCCACAGTTGCGAGCATTGGCGGCTCATTCTTCCTCATCAGTTCAATGACAGTAATGCAGCTTGCAGTGCCGGATGCACTGCGAGGCCGGGTCATGGGCATCCACAGCATCACCTTCAGTCTGATTGCGCTGGGCGGTCTGGTACTGGGCCCCTTGGCAGAACTTTATTCGCCACCGATAGCCGTGACCTGTGGCGCATTTGTGGTAGGCGTGAGTGTTGCTATAGTTTCAATCGCCTTCCCGCATATCTGGCGTCTGGATGGGGGAAAACTGAAGGCATCATCTTGAACCAGATCATCAGTTTAGACACAAAATTCGCCTTTGCGGGCCTTTTGAAAACAGATGCGTTTCGCAGTCGGGCCAAGATAGCTGAGCGCGTGCTAAAATGCGCCTGGCGTTTTCCGCTCATTCGCACCTTTTCTTGAGCATTCCTGATTCCCATTCCCTAACGGCCCTGACCGCACTGTCGCCGGTCGATGGCCGCTACCAATCTAAAGTATCGGCTTTGCGCCCTTTTTTTAGTGAATTCGCACTGATACGCTACCGTTTGACCGTTGAAGTCCGTTGGCTTGAGGCGCTTGGCGCCTGTAACGATATCTCCGAGGTCGCGCCACTTTCGACCTCCGCTACCGCCTTCCTAGAGGCGGTAGCGGACAATTTCTCTCTAGAGGATGCCAAGCAGGTCAAGGAAATAGAGCGCACCACCAATCACGATGTAAAGGCGATCGAGTATTTCCTCAAACAAAGGATAGAGGGCGAAAAGGAACTACAGGAAATCTCCGAATTTATTCATTTTGGCTGCACCTCAGAGGACATCAATAATCTGGCCTATGCCCTGATGCTGCTCGATGCCCGCGAAGCAGTGATCCTGCCTGCTATCGACCGCCTGATCAGTACCCTGTGTCGACTGGCTATCCCGCTCACCCAAGAACCCATGCTTGCTCGCACTCACGGGCAACCGGCGAGTCCCACGACTCTGGGTAAAGAACTGGCGAATGTAATCGCACGATTGGAGCATGCACGATCCCAAATTGCCAAAACAGCGATCCGTGGAAAATTCAACGGTGCCGTTGGCAATTTCAATGCCCACCTTGCAGCCTATCCCGACCTCGACTGGGCAACCATATCATGTCGCTTTGTAGAGAAGTTAGGTCTCGATTGGCAGCCAATGACCACACAGATCGAGCCTCACGATGACATCGCTACACTGTGCCACGCACTGATGCGCACTAACAGTATTCTGATCGACCTCGACCGGGACATCTGGGGCTATATTGCTCTTGGCTATTTTCGCCAAAGAGTAGTTGATGGTGAAGTCGGCTCAAGTACTATGCCGCACAAAGTCAACCCAATAGATTTTGAGAACGCAGAGGGTAATGCGGGCATAGCTAATGCCCTGCTTGGACACCTTGCAGACAAACTGCCGATCAGTCGATGGCAACGCGATCTGTCTGATTCGACGGCTCTGCGCAACCTAGGGCCGGCTTTTGCACACTGCCTGCTGGCGTTGGAATCAACACTCAAGGGCCTGGAAAAACTTGAGGTCGACACTGGTCGGTTACAGGCTGATCTTAATACCTCGTGGGAAGTATTGGCCGAAGCGATTCAAACCGTGATGCGCCGCTATCAGGTGCCCGAGCCTTACGAAAAACTCAAAGCACTCACCCGGGGGCGCCAAGCAATGGATCCAACCACACTGCGAGGCTTTATCGAGCAACTGCCGATCCCAAAGGAAGCGTGTGAGCGTCTGGTACAGTTGACCCCCGCCACCTATACCGGCAACGCAGCTGCGGCTGCGACTGCTTTTTTGCAACGGCTGTCGGGCGATCACTGACTTTCCGGGCAAGCCTGCGTTAGCCGGGACCCGGCTGTCCAAATTGATGGCGCAGCAAGGTTTGTGCTCGCGACGCGAGGCCGATCGGCTGATCGCTTCGGGCCGCGTGCTGGTCGACGGCGTGGTGGTTAATCAACTGGGTATACGGGTAAACCCCGATGCCGATATTTGCCTGAGCGCTCAAGCCGCACGCCATAGAAAAACCTTGGCGACCATCTTGCTTAATAAACCACCAGGGTACGTATCCAACCTGCCCGAGAAAGGATACCCCGAGGCCGTCTCTTTGATTCGACGCGAAAATCAACAAAGAGGCAGGTCTGACCACGGCAATGATTCTGCTCCCGCAGCGTCGACGTTGAACGTCGCAGGACGATTGGACATCGATTCCAGCGGCCTGCTCGTCCTGACACAAAACGGCAGCATAGCCAGACGGCTGATATCTCCCGACAGTCGGGTTGAAAAGGAGTATCGGGTACGAGTTTCTGACTCTTTTGATGACCACACTATCGCCCAGCTTTGTCATGGCCTGTCGCTGGATGGTCGCGTACTGCGTCCCGCACGCGTCACACGACAGGGCACCCACCAACTCATGTTTGTCCTAACCGAAGGGCGCAAGCGCCAGATCCGACGCATGTGTGAGCTCGTTGGACTTAAGGTTAATAACCTGACCCGGACCCGGATCGGTGGCGTCACCCTGGGCCACCTGCCCCGCGGGCAATGGCGCTATCTTGAGTCCGGGGAACAGTTCTAATGCCCGATTGGTATTCACCGCTTCGCCGAACACTGTTCAATCTTGATCCTGAAACTGCTCACCGGTTTGCACTCGTTGCCATCGGTACACTGGGACGGGTGCATCCACTGAACCAGTATATGGCTGATGCCTGGCGTGGCACCCTGCCCGCACACCCGGTCGAAGCGATGGGTTTGCAATTCCCTAACCCTCTCGGTCTCGCCGCAGGCCTCGACAAAGATGCTACAGCCGTCGATGGACTGGCAAATCTGGGGTTTGGCTTTCTTGAACTGGGTACCGTGACACCTTTACCTCAGTATGGAAACCCTCGGCCGCGGATGTTCCGTCTCACCGGTGCGCAGGCACTGATCAACCGCATGGGCTTTAACAGTGCTGGCCTGAACCGTTTCCTGGCTAATCTGCACCGCCACTGCCAGCAGGTGAGAATCGGAATTAATATCGGCAAGAACGCGACCACCCCGAACTCTCAGGCTCAACGTGACTACATCACTGGCCTGCGCGCCGTTTACACAGTGGCAGACTACGTCACGGTCAATATTTCCTCACCCAACACGCCAGGTTTGCGTGACTTGCAGGAGCGCCAGGCCCTCAATCAACTACTCTTTTCACTTAAAGACGAACAGGCAAAACTTTCCGACCGGCATGGCCGCTACACCCCGATTGCGATCAAGATTGCACCAGACCTCGACAAAGAAGCCATCGCGCAGATCGCCGATGCGTTACTCGTACATGGTGTTGATGGCGTAGTCGCCACCAACACCACCACGACCCGGCCGCTGGACCCAATTCGTTACCCGGAATCGTCCCAAGCCGGTGGCCTGAGCGGCGCACCCTTGGCAGTACTTTCACAGCAGGTTATTGTAAAACTCAAGAGTTATACCGGTAACGACCTGTCTATCATTGGTGTTGGTGGTATCACTGACGCGGCCTCAGCGCAGGCGATGCTCTTAGCGGGCGCATCCCTGATCCAGGTGTACACCGGCCTGATCTACCAGGGCCCGAGGCTGATCCGCGAGATTCTTGAAACCCTAGAGTAATAAATAACAGTAAGGCTGACTTTAATCTTCGCTGCGGGTAAAGCACAGTGAACGATTGTTCGATGGCATCGGTAAGTCCAACGACAAATCAAATGCGCAGGACGCCGCAAGATCTCGTACCGTATGGAAATCACGCACACCACTCAGGGGATCACGTGCGTTGAGCCAGCGGTCGAACTCCTCGTTACTAGGCTCAAATGGCCGATCAGCGTAACGGTAGGGGCCATACAGGTACAGGACCTGCCCCGGTGAGAGGCAATCCCGTGCTGCCTTGAAGAGATTCTGAACCCCCGTCCAAGCGACAATGTGGACGGTGTTGATACAGACGATCGCATCCGAGCGCGGCAAGGACAATGATGCACCCAGCAGATCAATCGCGACCGGTGTCAGGCACTTATCGTTGTCCGATTGATCGCACCACTGGGCGATTCCCGGCAATCGGGTTGGCAAGTCACTAGGTAACCACTGTAGATGAGGCAGGGCAGCAGAAAAATATGCAGCATGCTGTCCGGTGCCGCTGCCGATTTCCAACACTTGCCCCTGGTCAGGAAGAACTCGGCGCAAAACCGCGAGGATCGGATCTCGGTTTCGGTCGCACGCAACCGCATAGGGCTTCGGCCCAGGCTCGCTACCTGTATTCACGAGCACCTGTAAAGTCTGCGCACCTTCAGAGTTCTGGCAGTCAGGCCAGCACGCCAGTTAGAATGTTACGCAAGGCAAGCTGATAATGATCAACCAGCATAAGGGCAAAGAGCATAGCCAGATACTGGATCGAAAAACTAAAGGTTTGACGAGACAGATCATCACTGTAATTACGATAAAGCCGAACAACGTACATCAGAAAAGTGCCGCCTAACACCAGTGCGCCGACAAGATACATCCATCCTGACATACCAGTGGCAAAGGGCAGCATACTTACAGCAAACAGCAGCACGGTATAGAGCAGCATTTGCAATAAGGTGTGCTTCTCGCCGTGGGTGACCGGCAGCATCGGGATATTCGCAGCCGCATATTCTTCACGGCGATACAACGCAAGCGCCCAGAAATGAGGCGGTGTCCAAACAAAGATAATCAAAAACAGCACTAAAGCATCCGGCGCAATATTTCCAGTCACAGCTGACCATCCAAGCATCGGCGGCATAGCGCCTGCCGCACCGCCAATCACGATATTCTGAGGAGTCGCGTGCTTCAGCCAAACCGTGTAGACCACGGCATAACCGATCATGGAGGCGAAAGTCAGCACAGCAGTCAGGATATTGATCTGCGTCACCAGTAACACCATTGATATCACAGCCAACGCGCTCGCAAACATCGCGGCGCGGGGACCATTAACCGTGCCGCTGGGCAAAGGCCGTCGAGCCGTGCGGGCCATCACCTGGTCCGCACGACGATCCAGCAAGTGATTAAAGGCAGCCCCAGACGCCGCCGAAAGCCCAATACCCAAGGCGCCAAAAATAAGGATCGGCAAAGGCACCATACCGTTAACCGATAGAAACATACCAACAATCGCAGTAAATACGATCAGCGCGACCACTCGCGGCTTGGTCAACTCGTAGTAGGCAGATAGCCCCTGTGCTGAGGATGCCGGTGTGCGTGAATGGGGTGAGACCTGGACCTTCATAACAGTAATGAATTATTCGGGATCAAAAAAGTCTCTTAGCCAACACGTGATGCGTGCAGCAACCGTCCGATGCCTTTGCCCAAATCCGCCAGATCAGCATCTATGGGATAACTCATCATCAGATTGCCCGGAGGGTTCAGCAGATAAATCCGCAACTCACCAGCCAAAGGGGGCTATGAGTCAAGGAAAACTGGCGCGAACACTAGCATAGGACCCGCCAAATCATCAAGCATGACGCCCCCCTTATTGGCTCCTTAAAAATAGCATTTCCTCGCGCTGACAGGTTGTCGGTTCCAATGGTCGCGGGCGACGGGAGAGCCGCTCTGACCCGGGATTCGCGTCAAGACGGCTGGGGTATGGACACGTGAATACCGGAACCATTACTGGTCGAACTTGAACTGGCCCAGGCTATGGCATAAACCAGCTCGAAAGTCGTGCGTACCCGGCCCCCGTCAGTCGGGCGATGAGGGTAGGCACTTGCAAAGGCCTGCCAGCGATCCTTGCCGGTCAGCGTACGCCGCCGGGTCGTCAGAGCGTTGGTGCCACCCAGAGCGCGCAAATCCCTGACCAGCCCTCGAATATCTGAAAAGGTTAGGCCAAGCATCTGTACATCCATCACCGGCTCCACAAAACCATGCTGTATCAAAGCATCGCCAAGATCATGCATGTCGGTGAAATCATGTACGTGAGCAAAGGTGTCGACATGATCCCAGGCGACGTTCGCCTCGCACAGGGTATCCGGTCCCAAAGTGGCGAACACCAACGCGCCGCCTGGGCGCAATACCCGGGCAACCTCACCTAATACTTTATCGACATCACACCAGGGCAATAGCAGGTTAGATGCCACCAGATCAAAAACCCCGTCCTGGTACGGCAAGAGGCCGGCATCGCCCACCGTTGCCAAAAAGGACCGGCAAGGGACGTGTTTAAATAACGGTGCACCACAGGCATCAAGGCCAACAACCATGGCACCTGGATAGCATTGGGCCAACAGATCGGCTTCGACTCCTGCCCCACACCCAAGATCAAGAATGATTCTGGGAGCTAATGTCAGTAGTGATAGTCGGTCAAGCAATTCTTTGCCGGTATGCCGAGCCAGCACGTTATCGGCCGGATCAAGATCGGCAGCGCGCTGTGTTGCCTGCTGCACAGCGCTTTCTTCCAGATACGACAAATCGTTTTTCAAAGGGAGTGCACCTGACTGGGCTCAAGAGCCAATCTTTGGATGTTAACGCGCTGGCTGTGAAAAATGACACAGCCAACACCGTAATTCAGCGGCACCATTGGAATCATGCCCGATCCATGTGCGACCCGAAACCACCCGACCTGGTTAACTAGTATCAAGTCAGTGCGGGCCACGGCGCTGTCACTGCTGGAATGGATTGCGCCACCGTGCTGCCTTTTGTGTCGTTTAGGAGTCGAATACTGCCACGGCCTTTGCCAGGACTGCTGGGCCAGGCTACCGGTTAACCAGTCTTATTGTGAACGATGCGCCTTACCCATGGTGCATAAGAGCCTTTGCGGGCACTGTCAGCGCCGCCCGCCCACCTTTGACAGCGTTATTGCGCCGCTACGCTACCAGGATCCGATAGATCAGATGTTGTGTGCCCTGAAGTACCGCCAACAGCTATCTTTTGCGCGGACGGCGGCAGGGTTAATAGCCGACACGGTTCGAGAATCTGGCGAGCTAATGCCTGACCTACTGGTCGGTGTACCGATGACCCATAGAGCGGTGCGCAAAAGAGGACTCAATCAGGCCGTCTTTCTGGCACAGCTGATAGGCCGGCAACTCGGCATACCGGCCAACAGCACAATAATCAAGAAACTACGGGAAACTGATCGTCAATCCACTTTAAACGCATCTCAAAGACAGCAAAACCTCAAAGATGCCTTTCACTGCAAAGGATCGCTTGAAAACAAACATATCGCCCTGGTGGATGACATCCTTACCACCGGCGCCACTGCCAACGAGATCAGTAGAGTGCTAAAGGCTGCCGGTGCTAATCGTGTTGATGTCTGGGTCTGTGCACGTACACCTGAGTAAGCGCCAACTTGTCATGATCACGAGGCCCATAGCCACCGACCTAAATGGCTTCCGATTGGGTCCAAACACTCAAAGTTGTAGCTAAAGAAAATGCCCTCCGAAAAGGGCGTTCTCTAAAAATGATTCAATGCGTTAGCAATAATCCGCATCACACCCGGTGCCGGTGTCCACCCATGAAATAGGCGATGTCGCACCACTAGGAGTAAAGATATAGGTTAACCCTGCCAGTGCCGTACTATCACTCCTCCAGGTAATGGTGATCACGCCAGCGGCCACTGTACTGCCATTTACGGTGGCTGTTGCGGTGACAGTGTCTGGAATCGAGCCAGTACCGCTATTTACAGTAGTGAGGGCAGTTAAACCCTCAGTTTGAATATAAGTGACCACATCGGTTTTCAAAGTCGCAGCAGCCAACACCGCCTCGGTGAATCTCGCTTTTTGCGTATAAGTTGTGTAAGCCGGTATCGCGATCGCTGCCAGGATGCCGATGATCGCTACCACGATCATCAATTCGATTAAAGTGAAACCACCCTGTTTTCTATCAGTCCTGTTACTCGTTTGTTTCATTTAATTTCCCTTCCTTTGTTCATCTCAAACTTGCCGTAGTGTAACTTATATTCTATTAAACCAAGGAACTTAGTAAATGTGATAGTGATCACACTTAACAGCACGTTTATCTAATGCGGAGGCTCTATCGCTGCACTTTCGTTGAGATAATCTGTTACAGTTTCAATAATATTTATAGTGTAAAGATGGCTTAGTGGCTTATTTTAAAGAGGTAACTCTACGAGACCTTCTCCACTGGGCGACACCACCAGACACCTGTTATGGAAAACAGCCAAGCCGCATACTCGATTGCCGTCAGGGGTGCCACTTTAAGTGGGCTGGCGCGTCGCGTGGTGGAGCGGCAATTGGTCACTCGCGAGCGTTCACGTGAGATTCATGATGCCTCGCAAAAACATCACCACTCTTTTTTGCGTGAAGCTCTGACCCAATCAGAGATCGACCGCGGGCGATTACTTTGCTGCGCCTCCGAGGAATCAGGCATGCCACTGATGGATCTGGCGGCATTCGATCTTACTCAGCGACCGTTGGATTTAGTCGATACCCGCTTTTTGGAAACTCACGGGGTGCTTCCACTTTTTCAACGCGGCTCAAAGGTTTTTCTCGCAGTATCTGATCCTGCCGATATTACCGGACTCGATGCCTTCATCTTTCAGACCGGTTTTGGCGTAGAAGCCATCCTGGTTGATGTGGATCTGCTCAACAAGGTTATCCATGACATTGTCAGCGGCATCAGTTCAGAACTGGCCGACCTGAACCAGGATAACAGCCTCGACAGCATAACTGAAGAGGATTCCAAAATCCCAGGCGCCAAAGATGCCGAGGTCGATACCCCGGTGGTACGCTTTGTAAACAAAATTTTCATGGATGCGATACGCCAAAAAGCATCCGACATACACATCGAGCCGTATGAAGAAAAACTCCGGATTCGTTACCGACTCGATGGCGTACTCCACGAAATCGCAACCCCGCCACTATCCCTCAGCGCCAGAATCACAGCGCGTATCAAGATACTGTCACGCCTGGATATCGCTGAACGGCGGATGCCCCAGGACGGGCGGATGAAACTGCGGTTGTCCAAGGATCACCAGATCGATTTTCGCGTCAGTACACTGCCCACCCAGTTTGGCGAAAAAGTCGTCATCCGCGTGCTCGACAGCAGCGGTAGCGATCTGGGACTCGAAGCGTTGGGCCTGGAACCCGAGCAATTCAGCCTTTATGAAGCAGCAATCCGTAAACCCTACGGCATGATACTGGTAACCGGACCTACCGGCAGTGGCAAGACAATATCACTGTACTCAGCCTTGTCCACACTGAATTCGCCTGTGGTCAATATCAGCAGTGTCGAAGATCCCATCGAAATCAATCTTCCGGGCATTAATCAGGTCAATATCAATGAAAGAGCCGGCCTGACCTTTGCCACAGCACTGCGCTCCTTTTTACGACAGGACCCCGATATCATTATGGTTGGCGAGATTCGCGATCTGGAAACCGCTGACATCTCGGTGAAAGCCTCGCAAACTGGGCACCTGGTACTGTCTACCCTGCACACCAACGATGCACCAGCCACTGTGGTCCGGCTATTGAATATGGGCGTAGAGCCTTTCAACGTTGCATCTTCAGTCCACCTGATCATGGCACAGCGACTGATCCGCCGACTGTGTAAAACCTGCCGAAAACCGGCCAAGTACCCTGAAGAGGTGCTGCTCAGCGCCGGATTCTCACCGTCGGGAGATCACAAGAAACTAGAGTTGTTTGGGCCTAACGGCTGTGACGAATGCACTGGTGGTTACAAGGGACGCACCGGGATTTTCCAGGTGATGCCTGTCAGTGAAGCCGTTACCAGTTTGATTATTCGTAATGCCGGCCAGGATCAAATCGAGCAACAAGCTGCGGCCGAGGGTGTAATGACCCTGCGCCAGGCCGGACTGGTCAAAGTGCGCTCGGGCATCACCAGTCTTGATGAAGTGCTGCGAGTCACCAGCACCTGAGCTCTTGGTCGCTAAAACCGAAAAAAAACTGGCAACCTTCACCTGGTCGGGCACCGACCGCCGGGGCAAGAAAGTCTCGGGGGAACTGGAAGCGCAGGGACCTGCTTTTGTGCGTAGTACCCTGCGCCGTGAAGGCATCAGCGCCAAAACGATTCGCAAGAAACCCAAACCGCTTTTTAGCAAGAAGATTAAACCCAAAGATATTTCCATTGCCAGCCGACAGGTAGCCACCATGCTGGGTGCAGGCATTCCGATCGCCCAATCTTACAAGGCCATCGCCGTCGGCACCGATCACCCAGGCATTCGGGATATCTTTGGCAGCATCCGTGCCGACGTAGAGGGCGGTACCAATCTGAGCGAAGCGTTGGCAAAGTTTCCCCGCCAGTTCGACGAACTTTATACCAGCCTTGTGGCCGTAGGTGAGCGCTCCGGTAACCTGGATGACCTGATGGATAAAGTCGCCACCTACATGGAAAACCTGGAGGAGATCAAATCCAAGGTTAAAGGAGCCATGTGGTACCCGGCAGCCGTTATGGTGGTGGGCTTTGTCGTCACCGTACTGCTGCTGGTGTTTGTTATTCCCCAGTTTGAGGATCTATTCGCCGGGTTTGGCGCCAGCCTCCCTGGACTGACTGCGGCGGTGATTGATCTATCCAAAAGCTTTCGGGATTACTGGATACAGGTGTTTGGAGTTATCGTCGGTGCCTTCGTGGCAGTGTCTGCGGTCTATCGCCGTTCGCCTGCCATGCGCCATGGGGTCGACCGTCTGTCATTGCGCTTGCCAGTTTTCGGTGGGATCCTGCGCAAGGCCTCGATTTCGCGCTACGCACGTACCCTGGCAACTATGTTCGGCTCCGGCGTACCGCTGGTCGAGGGACTCGAATCGGTTGCTGGTGCCACCGGTAACCGTGTCTACCATGACGCCTGCTTGGAGATCCGCGAGTCGGTCAGCACCGGCCAGGCCCTTTCTGTGGCAATGACGCAGACTGGCCTGTTCCCGGCCATGATTCTGCAGATGACCACAACCGGCGAGGAATCCGGTGAACTGGAGAAAATGCTCGATAAAGCGGCGGAATTTTATGAGCGCGAGGTCCGTGAATCAGTGGATAACATGAGCAAACTCATTGAGCCCATCATGATCTCCGTGCTCGGGGTTATCGTTGGAACCCTGGTAGTTGCCATGTATCTGCCTATCTTTAAAATGGGGTCGGTGGTCTGACGCCATCTAAGGTGATTGGTTAAACAAAGGTGGGCGCCGAACTGGCCTTGATGCTGGAACAAGATTTGATACTGTCGATCGTCACGGTAGTATTTTCTTTGCTCATAGGTAGTTTTCTCAACGTCGTGATCGTGCGCCTTCCAAGGCAAATGCAGTGGCAGTGGGAAAAAGATGAGCAAGGCGCCACGCTACCCCCTGGCATTGCCTGGCCGCCCTCACACTGCCCAAGTTGCGAACATGCGCTGAGTTGGTGGGAGAATCTGCCTCTGCTGAGTTACCTGCTACTACACGGGCGCTGTCGGGAATGTGGAACTGGTATCTCTTTACGCTATCCTCTAGTCGAGGCACTTACCGCCTTGTTATCACTGGTTGTGGTTCTGAAATTAGGACTACAGTGGCCCACTGTTGCCGCGCTAGTGCTGACCTGGGCCCTCATCGCACTAGCCTTTATCGACCTTGAGCATTTTCTGCTGCCTGACCGGATTACCCTACCGTTGCTGGCTGCGGGACTATTGGTTAACGCCATCGGTGGTTTTACTGATCCGCTGTCCGCACTGATTGGTGCGGTATCAGGCTACGGCATACTCTGGGCGGTATACCATGCTTACCGGGCGCTGACCGGGCGTGAAGGATTTGGCTACGGTGATTTCAAGTTACTGGGGGCTCTTGGCGCCTGGATGGGCTGGCAACTGTTACCACTGGTTATTCTGTTGAGCGCAGGTGTGGGAGCTGTCATTGGGATCACATTGATCCTGCTGCGTCGCCACCAACGCAGCGAACCCTTGCCTTTTGGGCCTTACCTGGCAGGAGCAGGCTGGCTAGCACTGGTGTGGGGGGAAAAATGGAATATGATTTATCTCAACATTGCTGGGCTCTAACGTAGGTCAATGTTGAGGATCGCACTAACCGGCGGTATTGGCAGCGGCAAGACCGCGGTGACTCAACACCTATCCGCCCTGGGTGTGCCGGTTCTGGATGCGGATGATTTCTCTCACCAGGCTACCCGCGCCAAAGAGCCAGCGGTCTTACAAATCGCTAAAGTTTTTGGCCCGGGTGTCCTCAACGCTTCAGGCAATCTGGATCGGGCCGCGTTGCGACAGATGATCTTTGCCGACAAAGGTAAACGCAAGCAACTTGAGGCAATTTTGCATCCTGAAATACGCAAACGCATGAATGAAGCCGCAAGCACCCTTGACGCGCCCTATGCAGTATTCTCGATCCCACTGCTGATAGAAACGGGTCAGGCGACCGATTTTGACTTTGTGCTGGTTATTGAGGCTCCTGCAGCGCTGCGGGCCCAGCGGGTCGGCGAGCGTAGCGGCCTTTCAGCAGAAGCTTTTCGAGCCATCACCGATGCGCAGGCCAGTGACGCGCAGCGGCGCCAGGCAGCAGATGAGGTCATCATTAACGATGGATCACTGCAAGCATTGCGCGCCCAGGTGGACGAACTACATCGCAGGCTCCAGGATCTCGCCCAATAGCCCGCTGAGCGGCACAACGCGGAAAATTTTTGCAATTCAAAAAAAGCACGAGCAAATATCCCGTGCGTCTTCAACTAACTCGCAAGCCCGGTGTCCGAAAAACCCTCTCGCTCTACACGGAAACAATCGTTATGCTCAAGGGTAACCAGATTCAGAGCAATTGATCGTCTTCATGCAAGATTTCTCACAGCTTAAACAACAGATCCGTCAAAATATTGGACGACTGGATGAGTTGCCCAGTGAAACCGAAAGTCTGATCCGTGCGGCCGTCAGTATTGTGATCATACCTGCGCCTGTAAATAACCAAGCAGCCATCCTGCTGACCCGGCGCTCAAAGAACCTGCGACGACATGCTGGCCAGTATGCCCTGCCCGGTGGCCGTCTCGATGAGGGCGAGTCAATTACCCAGGCAGCACTTCGCGAATGCGAAGAAGAAATCGGTCTAACCCTGCACGACGATCAGGTGATCGGGGTGCTGGATGATTTTGTTACCCGATCGGGTTTTTGCATCACCCCCGTAGTGGTCTGTGCTGATGCGGGACTAACCCCGATTCCCAATCCCGGAGAGGTTGAAAAAATTTTCTTTATCCCAGTTGACGAACTGGCTGGCGCAGAAGTGGACACTTCGGAGTCCAGCAATGATGAATCTCTCCGGGATGGCTTCTCGATAATGCTGCCTACAATAGGACATAAGATTTTTGCCCCGACTGCGGCAATTCTTTACCAGTTCCGTGAGGTTGGTTTGCTGGGCCGGGTCACACGAGTAAAAGAACTGCGGCAACCACGCTTTGCCTGGCGCTGAAAGGCAGCATGCAGGTTAAAAGGTTCTGTCTAGCTACTCACAAGTGCACAGATCCGCTCAAGCAGGGAACGATTGCCGTCGAGAAAATCAAGCGATCGTAAATCTGTCGGGTTGACCCATCGCAGTTCCTGACCTTCCAGGCCTCTCGCCTCCCCATGAAAGTCAGTCACTTGCCAAAGATGCAACTCGACCTTACGATCAGGATAGTTGTGCAAACAGGAAAAAAGTGGTCTGGCTAACAAGACCTCAAGGCCCAGTTCTTCGCGAAATTCGCGCACCAACGCCTGGTAATCCGTCTCACCAGGCTCGAGTTTCCCACCAGGGAATTCCCACTGGCCTGCATAGGCTTTGCCTACAGGGCGCTGGCCCACCAGCAGGCGCCCTGACGGATCAACGGCAACCCCTACCGCAACAACCAGCGCCTCATCACGTACGATAGTCGGCATTAATACGGATGTATTCGTGGGTAAGGTCGCAAGTCCAGACCCGTGACCGAGCCCTGCCCACCCCCAGATCCACTGAAACCGATATGTTCTCTCCCTTAAGGTGCTCAAAGACCTGTGTTTCGTCGTAGTCCGCAGCACGCTCTCCGTGATGTGCAATAAGTACTCCACCCATGGCAACCGATAACCGGCTCTGATCAAGCCGCACCCCGGATTTACCAACCGCCATCACCACCCGACCCCAGTTGGCATCTTCTCCCGCAATGGCTGTCTTGACCAAAGGGGAATTGGCAATAGCCAACGCCGCCTTGTGTGCGCTACCCGCTGAAACTGCTCCGGTGACATCAACGGTAATGAACTTGCTTGCGCCCTCACCATCGCGCACCACCTGGATAGCCAGGTCAGTGAGCAATTCATCAAGCGCATGGCGAAAATCCTTCAACTCACTCGCCGCTAACGATTGAGGTGGCCGATTGCCCGCCTTGGCGGTAGCAGCGAGTACAATCGTATCGCTGGTCGAGGTATCGCTGTCAACAGTAATACAGTTGAACGATCTGGCCACTCCGCCCCGTAGTAGAGCCTGCAGTACAGGTGCGGGTAATTTGGCATCAGTAAATACAAAAGCCAGCATAGTGGCCATGTCCGGTGCGATCATACCTGAGCCCTTGGCGATGCCGCACAAGGTAACTGTTGTGTCACCGATTCGCGCCTCGCGCGTGCTGCCCTTGGGATAGGTATCCGTGGTGCCAATGGCGCGGGCGGCCTGTAGCCACGAGGCCTTTTTTGCCTGTCGACCCATTCGTGGTAACGCCTGCTCGAACCGAGCAAGCGGCAAGGGTTCGCCAATCACTCCGGTAGATGAAATCAATACGTCGCGAGGTCGGCAGCCGATGGTCTTTGCAGCCATTGCAGCAGTTGCCTTTACATCGACCATACCCTGAGCCCCGGTAAAGGTATTCGCGTTACCGCTGTTGACCAACATCGCCCGGGCCCGTCCCGTCCCTGCCACCTGCCGACTCCACTGCACGGGGGCAGAGGCTGTTGTTGAACGGGTAAATACTCCAGCTACGGCCGTTCCACGATCGAATTCGACCAGCAGGAGGTCATCGCGTCCTGCATATTTGATGCCAGCACGGGCAGTGCGCAGGTGTAGACCTTTCACGGCTGGCAGCCGTGGGAAACGTGCTGGTGCGAGTGGGGAGCGTTTAATGGTCGACATACCCGCCAGGGTCAGTCCCGCTGGGCTACAACTTGCCGTGGCATTGCTTGTACTTTTTGCCCGAGCCGCATGGGCAAGGATCATTACGGCCGACCTTGGGCGTATCGCGGACGAACGGCTGAACTACCCGCCCTGTGTGATCATCTGCCGTACGCGTATCTACTCCCTGCCCGGGACCCGATGGCTCAGGGGAAGTGGGCTCCTCAGAATCAGGGTGTAGGAATTGTCGACCTTCCTGGCCCTGCTGGCGTTGCTGGTTTTCCATGTCTGTGACTTGGCCTTCGCTTTGCACCTGCACCTTTGCCAAAATACCCACGACTTCGTGCTTGGCATGTTCCAGCATCGCTGAGAACATCTCAAAAGCTTCGCGCTTGTATTCCTGCTTGGGATTTTTTTGTGCATAACCGCGCAAGCCAATGCCCTGGCGCAAGTGATCCATCTGCGCAAGATGGTCTTTCCACTGCTCGTCCAGGGTTTTGAGCATGACGGCTTTTTCGAGATGACGCATGATCGGCTCACCAATCGACTGTACCTTGGCCTCATAGTGATTCGCTACATCCGCAGCGATACGCTCGCGTAGTGTCTCCTCATGGAGATTGTCATCTCCTGTCAACCACGTCCCAACAGGCAGCGACTGGCCAAATTGAGATTCAAATTCTTTTTCCAGACCCGGCACATCCCACTGCTCTTCAAGACTTTCCGGGGGAATATACCGGTCAATAATCTCCTCGATCACCTCATCACGGGCTATCCCTACCGTCTCAGAGATATCATCCACCGCCATCAGGGTATTGCGCTGGTCATAAATAACCTTGCGTTGCTCATTGGCTACATCGTCATATTCCAACAACTGCTTACGCATATCGAAGTTACGGCCCTCTACCTTCTTTTGAGAATTCTCGATCGCACGCGTTACCCAGGAATGTTCTATCGCCTCGCCTTCTTCCATCCCGAGTTTTTCCATCAGTCCAGCAACCCGATCGGAACCAAAAATTCGCAGTAGGTTATCCTCGAGCGAGAGATAAAAGCGACTGGTGCCGGGATCGCCCTGGCGTCCACAACGCCCCCGCAACTGGTTATCCACTCGCCTTGATTCGTTGCGCTCCGTACCCAGCAGATAGAGTCCACCGGATGCCACCACCAGATCGTGCCTTGCCTGCCAATCACGCTTGATAGTCTCGATCTGATCCTGTTCGACATCACCAAGAGCTGCCAACTCCATATCCATATTTCCACCCAACACGATATCGGTACCACGACCCGCCATGTTGGTGGCAATGGTCACGGCTCCAGGTTGACCTGCCTGGGCAATAATATGTGCCTCACGCTCATGCTGCTTGGCGTTCAGTACCTCGTGCGCGATGTTCTCTTTACCCAGTAGATTAGAAAGATATTCAGAGGTCTCGATAGACGCGGTGCCCACCAGAACCGGCTGCTGGCGAGACCCACAAGCTTTGATATCGTCAATGATCGCAGCGTATTTCTCTTTTTGCGTACGGTAGACCAGATCAGAAAAATCGTCCCGGACCATCGGTTGGTTAGTGGGGATAACGACTACTTCCAGACCATAGATTTGCTGAAACTCCACCGCTTCGGTATCTGCGGTGCCCGTCATACCGGACAACTTGCCATACAGGCGAAACAGGTTCTGAAAGGTTATTGACGCGAGGGTCTGGTTTTCCTGCTGAATCGCAACTCCTTCCTTTGCTTCAACCGCCTGATGCAACCCCTCTGACCAGCGCCTGCCTGGCATCATGCGTCCAGAAAATTCATCGATGATTACGATCTGATCGTTGCTGACGATGTAATCAACATCACGCTGAAATAACGTGTGTGCCCGCAATGCTGCGTAGAGATGGTGCAGCAGACTAATATTGGTGACATCATAAAGGCTGGACTCGGCATCCAACAGACCAGACTCAGACAGCAACCGTTCAGCGTTTTCATGTCCCGCCTCAGTCAGGGATACCTGGCGGTTTTTCTCATCCACACTGAAGTCCCCCGGACCCTCCTCTTCATCCTCGGCCACACTTTCTTCACTCTCAATTGGGGCTTGGCGCTCAAGTGATGGGATGATCTTGTTGATCCGGGTATACAGGTCGCTACTGTCCTCGGCCGGGCCGGAAATGATCAAAGGAGTACGAGCTTCATCGATCAGGATCGAGTCCACCTCGTCAACGATGGCGAAATCAAGCGAACTCTGTGCACGATCTTCTGCGCTGAACGCCATGTTGTCGCGCAGATAGTCAAAACCGTATTCGTTATTTGTCCCATAGACAATATCGCAGGCATATGCATCACGCTTGGCCGTGCCATCCTGTCCTGAGACCACTACGCCGACTGTTAGTCCCAGAAAACCATAAATCTTGCCCATCCAGTCAGCATCACGCCGGGCCAGATAATCGTTCACGGTGATCACATGAACAGTATTGCCACAGATCACATTAAGGTACGCTGGCAATGTCGCCACCAGGGTTTTGCCCTCACCGGTTCGCATTTCCGCGATCTTGCCGTCATGGAGCACCATGCCGCCAATCAACTGCACATCGAAATGCCGCATCTTCAATACGCGTTGGGAGGTTTCACGAACCACGGCGAATGCCTCGACCAGCATGGACTGTGCGTCTTCACCGTTAGCCGCTCGCTCTCGAAACTCGGCAGTCTTGGCCGCGAGCGCTTCGTCGGAAAGGGTCTGGAGCCCGGGCTCAAGCCCGTTGATCGCCTTGACCTGTTTGTCCATCTTGCGCAAAAGGCGCTGATTACGGCTACCGAAAACTTTGGTGGCTACCTTACTGAACATCAAATAGATCTACCAAGAATGGGGTTAAAAGACAGGCGGTACCCCTGTTACTGGGTACACCGCGGGGCTAAACTGTGATACACAGGAACGATGATTAATATGCCCAACCGAATAATTTTATCATGGCTGAAGACACCTTCACCCGACTCGGCCAACTAATCGGCAAAATCCAAGGCTTGTCAAACGGAGCCCCTGCCCAGGATGTCAGCACCGAAAACCGGGCCTGGCGCTTGACCGCTGGCGACGAGATTGCCAACCACACCGTGGTGCAACCCACTGCTGATTACTGGCTGATCATCGCTGATGGACCGGTATGGGGTCATGCGGTCATCCAGCGCCAACAAGAAATCCTGACCGCTCTCACCCAAACGGGTCACCATCCACAAGCCCTGAAAGTGAAGGTGCGACCGCAATCAACACCGGTCGATCTCAGCGAGTCGCAGACAGGAAGCGCGGTCAAGCCATTAGACCCCGTAAGCGCGGACCTTCTTATCGAAACCGCTGATGGGCTGAAATCCGACAACCTTGCACAGGCGCTCAGACGGCTCAGCCGTCATCGATCAAAAGAGTCTAGCTGAGCACTATCTATCCTTAACGCCACTCGCGATCCATTTTTTTAAGGTGCGTTTGAGCCAGCGCAGCGGCCGAATGACCGGGAAAATCCTGCAACAGCGCGTTTAGAAACTGGCGCGCCTTGGCATCCTCACCCAACTCGTAATAAATATAACCTACCTTCAACCGCGCTGAGGGTAACCTGGGGCTCTTGGGAAAATATTGCATCACGGTACCCATAGCCACCAACGCATCATTGAACTTGCCCATGATGTAGCGCGATTGGCCAAGCCAATACCAGGCGTCATCAGCCAACGAGCTTCGTGGATAACTACGCAAAAAAGCTACAAAGGCGTAAGTCGAATCCAGAAAACGGCTACGCCTGAAAAGGTCAAAGGCTACATCGTACGCAGCCTTTTCACCAAGGCCCCTCGCCTCGGTCTGGCCGGGGGCTCTGGGCTCAACTGAGACAACGGTAACGGTCTCAATGCTGCCGGAACCGTCGCCCACAACTACTGAAGTTACCGGACGTAGACTCTCGACGAGGACGCCGGACAACTCGGAATCAGGTGCCTCGAGGGATATTGCGCTTACCCCGCCCTCGGCAAACGGGAGAGTCGTTGTGGTCCACTCCAAATCGCGAACGCACCAGTCAAGTTGGTCGTACAGACCCTGTTGAGGGCGTTTCAGTTTCTTTACTACAGAGGTTTGGCTCTCCAGATGGATTTCTAAATCATTGATTCTGGACTGCAAAACCGTGAAATCACTGTCACCAGCACAAGGTAATCCAAAGGCCTGGGCAAAAACGATAGAGGCATCGGAGGTATCTTCAGCTGACGCCGGAGCCGATGACTGTACAAACGTCGTAGTCTTACTATCCGCCTTGGCAGGAACCTGACCGGCACCGGCGCAGGCAAGCGCTAAGGCGCACACCGCGCGGTAACCGGTATACGCTCGCGACCCCATCAAACTCCCCGAAACCGAGTTACGACCAGCAAGAGTGGATAGGCCAACCGTGCTGGGTTCGATCCAGCCGTCAGTAAAGAATCTCTACGCGACGATTCAAAGACCAGGCACTTTCATCCTGACCCATCGAAACCGGCCGCTCTTCACCATAGGAGATCGTGCGGATGGCGTCGGGTGGAACACCAAGCCCTTGGAACATTTCGTTGACTGTATTGGCGCGGTGCTCGCCGAGTGCCAGGTTGTATTCGCGAGTGCCGCGTTCATCAGCATGACCCTCCAGCACCACCGCCATACCAGGATTGCCTGCCAAGTACTGTGCGTGGGCTTCGACTACCCGCTGTGCCTCGGGGGTAAGATTGGAACTATCGAAATCAAAGTAGATCACGCGCTGACTCAATGGGTCATCCAGTTCGGTGCTATCTTCACTGATCGCAATGATCTCCCCTGCAGTCGTGTCTTCTGAGCTGATTCCCGAGGATGCCGCATCAGTCGAGGTGGTATCGGATATCGTCGCGTCCTCTACTTCTACTCCTCCACCTTTCTTCTTAATTGCCGCGCAACCGGCCAGCGCCACGCCCAAAAAGAGCACTAGGAAAACCGTCCCAAATCTACGCATCATCAATCTCCTGTATTCAGTATCTTCACTTGCTGCTACCGGCTTGCTGCCCAGGCCGGTTCTCGCACTTCTCCATCATGCATTTTCAGTATCTGTCGTACACGGCCATCTGCCGATACTGCGGCAAGAACACCATCTCTACCCAGCCGCGTAGCATAAAGAATCATCGCACCGTTAGGTGAAAAAGTCGGTGATTCATCCAATGTACCGTCAGTCAGCAACTCCATCTCGCCACTGGCCAGAGAGAATACACCAATCTGGTATCCCGCGCCTGTACCGCGGTTGGTTACCATCACCAGCCGTTTGCCACTGGGATCGTAAGATGCCCTGGCGTTTTCCTTCCCGTCCCGTGTCAAACGTTCTATGTCACGACCACTCCGGCGGATGCGATAAATCTGTGGCCGACCACTGCGATCAGAGGTAAAGACCAAGTGCCGGCC
>JAAZZE010000159.1 GCA_014239255.1 Gammaproteobacteria bacterium | reverse complement strand
TGCCGCCCTTTTGGGCACGACACTTGGCATGCTTGCCGGGTTCTACGGCGGAAAGACTGATATGCTGATATCTCGCGGCGTCGACATCTGGATGTCTTTTCCAGCTGTACTGCTTTCGATCGTTCTGGTCGCCGTCATCGGCGCCGGATTGCATGCCGTAATCATCGCCATTGTCATTATTGACTGGACCCGGTTTTGTCGCGTGATCCGCGCTGAAACGATGATTCAAAAAGAGCGGGATTACGTTACCTCAGGCATCACTATCGGCCTAACAAGATTTCGAATTCTTATTCAAGAAGTCTTGCCTAACCTGATGCCTCTTCTGATAGTGCTGCTGACACTGGAAATGGGTATCGCGATTGTGGTCGAAACGATATTGAGCTTTGTGGGGCTGAGCGTTGCCTCGGATACGCCGACCTGGGGAAATCTCATCCAGGAAGGCAGGCAATACATACATCAGGTTCCGTGGCTTTTGGGATTACCCGTCGCTTGCGTTGTACTTTCGGTTTTGAGCCTGAACGCGCTCGGTGATGGCATAAAGGAAGTAATTGACCCGGAGACCCGTCAGTGAGTCGTGCGCTTGTCATCAAAAATCTGCACCTGACCATAGACAATAACAAGGATGCTGTGCCCATCCTTCGCGGTATCAACCTGGATCTGCAGGCCGGAGAAATCCACGGCCTGGTTGGTGAGTCAGGGGCCGGTAAAAGCATGCTGGGCCGTGTCATCCTTGAGATTCTTCCCCCAAGAGCAAGGATCACTGAAGGCTCAATTGATTACCCGACAAGGCGGCCCCTGTCAGGAAAAACCAAAGGACGATCTGCCGCTCGCCACCGGCCTCATATCAGTCTGATACCCCAGGATCCCATGACATCGTTGAATCCGGTCAAAAAGATCGGAAAACAGATGTCAGAGATCCTGCGCCTATACCAAACGGGCCGGGCCCGCAGCATGCTCGATCAGGCCGAGGGCCTGTTACACGAGGTCAAGATCAAGAATCCCGCGCGAGTACTGCAGCAGTACCCACATCAACTGTCCGGGGGGATGCGTCAGCGTGCCCTGATTGCTATGGCATTCAGTACTAAGCCACAAATTATCATTGCAGATGAACCAACCACAGCGTTGGATGTATCGGTACAACGACAGGTACTGCGCCTGATCCAGGACCTGCAAAAACAACACGGGACGACAATCCTATTTATCACACATGACCTTGGCGTCGTGGCAAAAATATGTAACCGGATCAGCCTGATGCATAGTGGCATGATCCTAGAACACGGTAACGTCGCTGAGGTATTTTGCACGCCTTCGCATGCCTATACCCGGTCACTGCTGGCGGCGATCCCTCGCTACGATCGACCGTTACGAGAGTTGACTCCCGTCGCAGAAAGTCTCCAGCTTCAGCTGCACCGTGAAGCACGCGCGTATGACCATCAAAGAAGAAACTGAAGTCATCGTCGCCGCCGGGCTCAGCGTTTCGCTACCAAACATGGCTGCAAAACGGCATTTTCGTGCCGCGCCGTTGACACCCATTTTCCGGGACATCAATCTGCATGCCAGTGCAGGACAATGTCTGGGCATTGTCGGTGAATCGGGCTCGGGCAAAACCACGCTTGGGCGCACCCTGGTGCGACTGCTACGCCCGACTTCGGGCACCCTTTTATTTCAAGGGCGAGATATCACC
>JAAZZE010000158.1 GCA_014239255.1 Gammaproteobacteria bacterium | reverse complement strand
ACGCGGATACGCACAGCCTAGGGCCGCACTGTGCTATTCGATCATCCCACCAACACCAAATACCACTGGAATTTGTATTGATTATAGACGTGGGTTTTTGGCTATCATGAGTGTAAGTTTGATTTATATGTAAATGATCGTGGTCTATATCTGCTTTGATAAAATGATCGTGTTGGTTTAAAGCGTGTGTGTGACGTTGATAGGCTCCTCGCGCTGCTAGCAAACTGTCCGTTATCTCTTTGTACTCTTGCAAATCGGTCATGTTCTTTCCGATTGCTCGGGTATGGCCGTTGAGGCGTCGATCAATATTGGACAGTGCTTCGCTGAGGTGCGATATTTGGGACTGTAAATCGTAAATTGTGTCCTGAAATTCTTTACAACTTATATAACACGACTTTGTTGCACCTGCTTCATCACTCGCACGTTGTATCAATGCTTTTTTGTCGGCCCCCGTGGCTAACTGGATCTCGAGATCTGCGAGTGTCTTTGTCAGCGCGGCTATCTGTTCGGCGTAGGTTTTGACCGTCTGCTGGAACCCCTGTCGTGCAGCATCAGCCGCTTGCTTGGGGACACCCTTAAGTTGAGGGGCAAAAGTAAAACAGTAACTGTCGACAGACTTACCCGCACCACTGACCCTAAAGAAAAACTTACCATCAGCCTTGGACCCGGGGTTCATCAGATTGGCGCCGGTTAACAGCACACTGCCCGAATTGGGCTGATTCTTTAGGGTCTTTACCGCTTT
This sequence comes from Gammaproteobacteria bacterium, assembly GCA_014239255.1. Classification (GTDB taxonomy): domain Bacteria; phylum Pseudomonadota; class Gammaproteobacteria; order Arenicellales; family UBA868; genus UBA868. The sequence continues at coordinate 969 of JAAZZE010000158.1, read as the reverse complement.
AGCCACTTTTTTCTTGCCTGTGATTGTATGCAGGGCCACAGTAACCACAATCCCTAATGACTGGTCCGGGTCCGAGTACTGCACCAGAAAAGGATCATTTTTGTTAATCACCGTAGCCATAGCCGGCGACAAGACCTTGACCATGTAGCCTTTAGCCTTTTTCTCCGTGGCACAGGTCGCGGCCCAGACATTTGCCTGCAGCGCCATTAACACCATGCCTAATCCGAAAATAAGTGACTTTTTCAATTGATTTTCTCCTTTTCCTTAACATTAAAAAACATACTAAACCTTTGCCAATAAGCATACTCTTGTATGTGATCCCCGTCACATATGTAAGATGGTTTTGCTGGGGCCGGTAAAACTGCCCCATTACAGGGCATAAAGATACAAGGATGCTGATGCGCTATACGCATCTTAGAGCTGAGGATTTGGTTAAGAGGTTGGGATGAATGGGGTTAACAACCATTACCTCGACGCCCTTTACCCCCACTAATCATCTCCAACTCAAAGTCTGTTAGGTCATCATCTTGACCAAGGAAGTCTGCACGGACATAGACCTCATCTGAAGTAATGGTATATCCGTGGTTCTTGGCAAGTATTGCAATCCCATCACCAAGTCCAGACCCATTGGCAGTCGCTGTGTTGACGATGGAGATGACTTGTTCTTGTATGTCTTCATCTTCTAGGATGGTGTTACGGAAGGAGTGGAAGTCGCTCATGTGGCTCCCCTGGCTCGTTTGGAGGTAATACTAAAGGAAGTTGGTATTCCATAGTCTTTTCTATATCCAGTGTGACAACTTGCTCTTCTCGCCACTCCTCAAGTTTTGCATTAAAATCTTGATACACCTCCTTAGAGGCATAAGAGCAACTGAATCATGATTATGTTCATCAATTGTGAACCACCTTTATAATGATAAAACTCAACCGCTGGTTATTCGTTAATTAGCCCGTTAACCGATTTAGAATACA
>JAAZZE010000157.1 GCA_014239255.1 Gammaproteobacteria bacterium | reverse complement strand
ATACTTTTCGCCCAGGGGTGATAACGCCCGGTCGGCCCGGACCAATCCCCAGCCGTAGAAGCCATCAACGCCCTTAGCGCCCAGATCCTGGGCCGTGTGAAAGATGATGTTAGTCGTGGCCCCGGCACGTTTTTTTAGTACAGGCCAGTGACTATGCAAAAGCGCCACAACTCCGGTCACATGCGGCGCCGCCATGGAAGTGCCATCCAGGATTTCATAACCTTCATTGGAAATACCCGCTTCAATATGTGTGCCCGGAGCCGCTACCGTGAAATAGGCCATCAAATTTTTCTTTTTGCAGGTTGGATGATCAAAACATGCCGCACCGGGAAAGTTTGAATAGTCAGCAATATCTTTTTCGTAGTCGACAGCAACCACAATGATCAAATTCTTGAGTTTTTTACCGATATTGCCTGAGATCTTCTCACTCCTAATGAGTGCACTATCGTTACCTGCCGCTTGAACAAAGACGATGTTTCGGTTCTTGGTAGAGGTGATGTTTTTTAGTTTGTTACTGTCAAAAACCTGGCCCGCAGGCTCCTCTGGCCCGTAACTCATATTAATGACACTGACACCAATACTCCGTGCATGGTTAATTGCTTTTGTTTCATTAGCATCCGACCCAGCATCTGGGTCGATTAGTCCATACGAGCGAATACGGGTCTTCGGTGCTACCCCCACCATGCCAGTTTCGCCTGGGGAGTTGTCATTGGCAGCAATTGTTGTTGCTACATGTGTCCCGTGGTCATCCCAAGTTGAATAATCTCCCGACTTGAAAGTCCAGCTTTTACATCGACCTCTCAGTTCCGTGTGTGAGCAATCCACTAGCGAATCAATAACCCCGACCTTCACCTTGCGCCCCCGTGACCCACCTCGGGATTCCCAGTGAAGTTTCTTGTCAACTCCTATCGCTGCAAGATTCCATAAATACCTGTCGTGGGCGTTCACATGGGGAACAGATAGCCCGAAAAGACAACCCGCGAGAACTGAAGCAAACAAAGATCTGAGAACCAAAGAATCTTTCATGTCATCTCCTTTTTTTAATTGCATCCGGTAGTCAACTGGCAGCGATACCAGGCGAACAGGTAAATCTAAACATAAATTAATCTTTCGTCGAGCATCCACCCTTGCAGGGTGCGGAACCAATTCTGACTTCTTTCATTCTTTTCCCCCGACGCCAATCCCATGGGGCCACAAATTCTCCTGCCCACATGCCTCTTTTGGCAGCTCTTGCTTTATCTTCTTCTGGGACGTATTGCTTGGAGTATTTACGGTAGGCAACGGCTAAACCTTCATACACAAGCCTTGCGTTAATGTTATAGCCATCAACAAAGCAATTGGCGATGAGTGTTCCATAACGCTCTTTTGTATCCCCGACACACCTGACTTCCTTGGTGTAAGTCCAGTTTCTTAGGGTTTCAGTGGCTTCATAGCCACATTTCCATGTGACACCTGCTTTTCTACAGGTTTGATTCTTCTCTGGGGTATCTATGCCACTAAGGTGAATCTTGTTGCCACTGATAGTGATGGTGTCACCGTCTACGATTAAGGCAGTGCCTGAGATGTCGGCACTAGCGACGCTACTCAGCAGGGAGAGGAAGATGAAGGTGAGGGGTTTCAATTTATCTATTGGAGTCAGCGTGGGCAAGTGTCACGCCGTAGCGTAGAGAGGCGCTCTATATACCGTGTGGTTAGGGATCAGTCACACGCAAAGGAGGCGTAAAACGATACTACATCTACATCTTAAGG
>JAAZZE010000156.1 GCA_014239255.1 Gammaproteobacteria bacterium | reverse complement strand
GAATCACATGCGGGGCATAAGAAACTCCGTCGGCCACAACCAGCGCGCCGACCTTATGTGCCATCTCCACAATGCTGGCCATGTCGTTGTGAGTGCCGACCAGGTTTGAACATAAGGTACAGCAGACCAAGCGGGTCTTGTCGCTGATCAAATCCTCAAGATCCGAAAGCTCCAGTTCGGCATCAGCCTTGCCCACACACCACTCACGCATAATAATGCCGTGCTCAGATAGACGCCGCCAGCAACCCACATTGGCCTCGTGATCCTGGTTGGTCACTATGATCTCATCACCGGGGCGCAACAGATGACGCAGACTTTGCGCCAGCACGTAAAGATTCAACGTAGTCGAGGGGCCGATCGTGACCTCCTCCGGAGCGGCATTGATCAGCTCAGCAATAGCAGCGTAGGACTCATCCATCTCCTCACCCGCCTGCTTGGAAAGAGCAGATGCCCCATAGGGTTGTACTTTGTGCTCAACAAAAAAACGCTGTAACCGATTGATCACCGTGGCGGGCACATAAGACCCTCCAGCATTTTCGAAAAAAGCCCAGTCACGAGTTTGTGGATCAGCAAACGCGGGAAACTGCCCGCGTACAAAATCTAGATCGAGTTCCATCTTTTCCTCAGGCTGTTTTAGCCAATTTCAAAATCAGTTGTTTTTTTACTGCCCGAACCCGGTTCAGGACTGACACTGTGGGCAGTAGTACGATGCCCTCTGGCCAATAACCTTACGTCGTATCGGGGAGCCACAGTTTACACAAGCAGCTCCGGCACGTTCATAAACGTCTAGCGATTGTTCGAAGTAACCCGGCTCACCGCTCACCTGAGCATAGTCACGCAGTGTAGTGCCTCCGGCATCAATTGCCTCTGATAACACTTTCCTGATCGCGTCCAACAGTCGTTGAAATTGCGACAAACTGACACGCCCGGCTGCACGACCCGGGCGGATGCCGGCACGAAATAGTGATTCACTGGCGTAAATATTACCCACACCCACGAGTATCCTGCCGTCCATGATGAACTGCTTAATACTGGTTCGCCTGCCCCGGGACATCCGATGAAGCACATCCCGCGTCAAGACATCATCAAAGGGCTCAGGGCCAAGACGCCTTAACAGCGCACTGTTCTGAATACCGCCTGTGATCCAAAGCACACTGCCGAAACGGCGTGGATCATGAAAGCGTAGAACCTTCTTTGAGTCCAGCACCAGGTCGACATGATCGTGTTTCTGTGCGGGTGTACCTTCAAGAACCACCCGAAGGCGGCCAGACATTCCCAGATGGATCATCAAGACCCCGTGATTAAAGTTCAACAGAATATATTTCGCCCGGCGACTGACAGACACCACCTTGTGGCCACTTAGCGTCCGCGTGAGTCCGCGTGAAACCGGCCAGCGCAGCCGCCTTTGACGCACCACGACGCAGGTGATTCGCACACCTGTCACAAAGGGTTGCACCCCGCGCACGGTGGTTTCGACTTCGGGCAGTTCCGGCAACTCAGGCTCCCTCACTCATAAAATCGGCATACTGACAAAACCACATTACCTTAAACCGAACTCAACGCCCAGCAACGGGCATCAACAGAGCAGTTCACAATTGTGCCAGTAGGTGAGACCACTTACTTTCTCTAAAACAAGCAGGCAAAGTGGGTAAGGCTATGACCATTTAGCTTTTCCTAGCATTCTTTTGTTTTGCCAGTAGCGTCAATAATCATCCAACGTGCGAGAATACCGGCGCTAAATGTGCATCTAAACTGTAATTATGAATTTTAATGTGACCAACCAGAAGACGGGAAATATTTTCACCGTTGACACATCCGAAACGCTGCTTGACGGTGCGCTACGCCAGGGTTCGGCTTTTAACTACAGTTGCCGCAGTGGCTCATGTGGCAGTTGCCAAGCCGTTCTGGTCTCTGGCGAGGTAGATCCAGGAGAGTTCTCGGCCAAAGCGCTTTCTGATGCGATGCGGGCGACCGGAGGCATTCTGCTGTGTCAGGCCCGCGCCCAGTCTGATCTCGTTATCGAAGCGATAGAG
>JAAZZE010000155.1 GCA_014239255.1 Gammaproteobacteria bacterium | reverse complement strand
CTACAGGAGACCGTGTCGAGCTTCATTACCGGGTCTTGCTGGCCGACGATACTGAGGTCGAAAATTCTGGTGAGCAAGCTGTCAGCGTTATTGTGGGTGGTACCGACTTGCCAGAAATAGTGGCCGATGCGTTAGTTGATAAACATTCCGGCGAGCACTTACGAATCGGGATCGGTGGATCCGATGAGGCATTTGGTACCTACGATCCCCAGAATACACAGGTGATTGCACGGGAGAAGTTTACCGAGCAGGTTCGACCTGATCTTGGCGCCTTGCTTGAATTTGAACTTCCCGATGGGGAGAGTATCGCCGGGCATGTTATCGGGATCAGCGATGAAGGTGTATCAATTGATTTTAATCATCCATTAATTGGGCGAGACTGCGTTTACGAAATTGCAATTGTTTCGATCGACAAACGCAAAGACTGAACCGAGCGCTGATATCAATAAGCATGGCTGACTTTTTAATAAAACTTGCTAACCCTCGGGGATTTTGTGCCGGCGTTGATCGGGCGATCGAAATCGTCGAGCGCGCACTGCAGAAATACGGCGCTCCGGTGTATGTACGCCACGAGGTGGTGCACAACCGCTTTGTAGTGGATGGCCTTCGCTCAAAAGGTGCCATATTTATTGAAGAGCTGGATGAGGTACCTGAGGGTGCGATCCTGATTTTCAGCGCACACGGGGTATCGCGACAGGTGCAGAACAATGCTAACGTTCGTGGACTGAAAGTTTTTGACGCAACCTGCCCGCTGGTGACCAAGGTCCACTCCGAAGTTGCCCGGTATGGTGATGAAGGCAAGACTGTTATCCTGGTGGGGCATCAAGGACACCCGGAAGTCGAGGGGACAATGGGCCAGGCCGTCGGGCCCGTACTTCTGGTGGAGACTCTGGCGGATGTCGCTACCCTTAAGATTCCGTCGAACGTGCAATTGGCTTATGTTACTCAGACCACCCTGTCGGTCGACGACACGGCGAGGATTATAGAAGCGTTGCGCCGGCGGTTCCCTGAGATTGAGGGCCCGCGTCGGGATGACATCTGTTATGCCACGCAAAACCGTCAGGACTCAGTCGGGAAACTGGCTCAAACCTGCGATGTGGTTCTGGTGGTTGGATCACACAACAGCTCAAACTCAAACCGCTTGCGCGAACTTGCAGAAGAGGTCGGAGCCCGCGCTTATCTTATTGACGATGCCAACGATATTGTTGTTGATTGGTTGATTGGCGTTCAACAGGTCGGTATTACGGCCGGCGCATCTGCCCCGGAAGTGCTAGTCAGTGAAGTGATTAATCATCTCGAAACCTTGGGGGGTCAGTTGGAAGGAACCGACAAGATGATTGAGGAGGGCATCGCTTTCGCGCTACCGGCTGAACTTCGGAAGGACTTTGACGTCATTGTGCGTTAGACGGGATGTCTGTACGCGCAATATAATTGCTTCGGTGAAATAATGTCCCGACGCCGGTGTAGCTCAGTTGGTAGAGCAGCGCATTCGTAATGCGAAGGTCGTAGGTTCGAATCCTATCTCCGGCACCAATGGTCTACATATGCAGCACTTCCTGAATTTTAGAACCCTATTTTTATTAATTCTGATCTCTACTTATCCCCACGCATCGGCCCAGAACGATTTCACAGGAACCAAATGAGCAAAACCAACGCACAACGTATTCTCGTTACAGGCGGTGCCGGATTTCTCGGATCACACCTATGTGACCGACTGGTCGAACAAGGCGATGACGTCATTTGTCTGGATAACTTTTTTACCGGCGACAAACGTAACATAGCTCATCTTTTCGGTTTCTCTAATTTCGAACTGGTTCGCCATGATGTCACCTTTCCGCTTTATGTCGAGGTGGATCAGATCTACAACCTGGCCTGCCCGGCGTCCCCAGTTCACTACCAGTTTGATCCAGTACAGACAACCAAGACCAGTGTGCACGGCGCGATCAACATGTTGGGGTTAGCTAAACGCACCGGCGCACGAATCCTGCAGGCCTCGACCAGTGAGGTGTACGGGGACCCTGAGGTACATCCGCAAACTGAGGATTACTGGGGGCGCGTCAACCCCGTGGGCATTCGTGCCTGTTACGACGAAGGAAAGCGTTGTGCCGAAACACTCTTTTTCGATTATTGGAGACAGCATCGACTGGAGATCAAAGTGGCACGGATCTTTAATACCTACGGACCGCGCATGCATCCTGACGATGGCCGGGTGGTGTCCAACTTTATCGTCCAGGCGCTTAAGGGGTTGCCGATTACTATTTATGGGAAAGGTAACCAGACCCGATCGTTTTGCTATGTCGTT
>JAAZZE010000154.1 GCA_014239255.1 Gammaproteobacteria bacterium | reverse complement strand
TCTTTGGAACCGGGCTGTCGGCTCTGGTGGGCCTGGATTACGTGGGCGAGACCATTGAGCAGATCGGGGCCATACAAGTCCCGGTTCTTACCGATCTGCCAGTGATTGGCCGATTGCTCTTTGGCCACGACCCGCTGGTGTATCTCGCCATCATCATCCTCGCGCTCAGCGGCTGGTTTTTGAAACACACCCGCTGGGGAATGATCCTGCGGGCGGTGGGCGACTCTGATGTTTCGGCCCATGCGATCGGCTACCCGGTCATTGCCATCCGCTACGCAGCGGTCGCCTTCGGCGGCGCGATGGCGGGCCTGGGTGGAGCTTACCTGTCACTGGTCTACACCCCGCTGTGGGCCGAAAATATGACCGCTGGTCGGGGCTGGATTGCCCTGGCACTGGTGGTTTTTGCCAGTTGGCGGCCCTCAAGGGTACTGCTGGGCGCTATCCTTTTTGGCGGCATCACCATATTGCAGTTAAACGCCCAGGCAGCCGGCCTTGGGATTCCAGGCGCTTTTATGTCAATGCTCCCTTACATTGCGACCATAGTTGTATTAGTCTTGATTTCCAGAGACGCGATCAGGATTCGCCTCAATGCGCCGGCCTGTCTGGGTAAACCCTTTCGCGCTGAGCGATAAGAAGAACTTGTGCTGTTGAAACTCACCATAGATGGAGGAAATAAGAAAATGAAGCATTTTGCCAAACTGGCCTCGGTGTTGCTGGCTGCACTTTTGAGCTTCGGTGTGGCCTACAGCGCGTCGGCAGATAAGCTGAAAGTTGGGTTTATCTATATTGGCCCGCCAGGGGATCATGGTTGGACCTATGCCCATGATCAGGGACGTTTGATGATCGACAATATGCTCGGTGATCATGTGGAAACAACCTACGTTGAAGGTGTACCCGAAGGACCCGATGCCGAGCGTGCGATCGCCAAGCTGGCTGAAACCGGGCACAAACTGATCTTTACCACGTCCTTTGGCTATATGGAGCCAACCCTCAAGGTTGCCAAACGATTCCCGGACGTGAAATTTGAGCACGCAACGGGCTATAAACAAGCCGACAACGTTGCAACTTACTCAGCGCGCTTCTACGAAGGCCGTTATGTGCAAGGCCAGATTGCGGCCAAGATATCCAAAAGTGGCGTCATCGGCTACATCGCCTCGTTCCCGATTCCCGAAGTCGTGCGCGGTATCAACGCGTTCATGCTGGGTGCGCAATCGATCAATCCGGACATGAAGGTAAAAGTTGTTTGGGTGTATAGCTGGTTTGATCCACCCAAAGAAGCCGATGCAGCCAAAGTGCTGATGGATCAGGGCGCGGACATCATTACCCAGCATACCGACAGTACTGCGGCGCTTCAGGCAGCAGCAGACCGCGGGATTCATGCTTTCGGACAAGCCTCCGACATGATTCAGTTTGCCCCAGATACACAGTTAACCGCTATTCTCGATGACTGGGGACCGTATTACGTCAAACGAACGGTTGATGTATTAATGGGCACGTGGAGCCCAGGGGATACCTGGGATGGAATGGGTCCAGGGATGGTCGGCATGGCACCGTATACCAATATGCCAAGTGCCATCGCCATGATGGCGCGTAAAACCGCCGAGTCAATCCGCACTGGTGCATTTCATCCGTTTACCGGCCCGATCTACAACCAGGCTGGCGAACTTGTGGTCCCAGAGGGTGAAGTGGCTGCCGACTTTCCAATGCTGGCGACTATGAATTTCTACGTTCAGGGTGTCGACGATAAGTTGCCCGAATAGCCGAACTGCCATTGTTGTTTAAACGACAACCCGCTCCTACGGGAGCGGGTTTTTTATTCTGGAATGAACCTTTGGCATAGTTATTATGTCTAGGCTGTGGATTCAAGATCCGCTGGCGATTTTTGCCCAGGACGCCACGCGCGGAGTGGTTATCGAAGGCCGCCAGATTACGGAACTGATCGCAACCGGACAAGAACCGTTACAGCCGGTCGATGCGATCTTCGATGCCTCCAACCACGTCGTTCTGCCGGGTCTGATCAATACCCACCATCACTTCTACCAGACTCTGACACGAGCGCTTGCGCCAGCGCTTGGCAAAGAGCTTTTCGACTGGCTCAAAGCCCTCTACCCGGTGTGGGCGGGACTCGACCCTGAACTGCTGGCCGTTGCAACAGAACTGGCACTGGCCGAGCTACTGCTCTCGGGCTGCACCACAACGTCGGATCACCATTATCTTTACCCGCCCGGCCTGGAACAGGCGCTGGACATACAAGTTGGGGTTGCCTCGCACATCGGCATGCGGGTGACACTGACCCGTGGCTCGATGGATCTATCACAAAAAGACGGCGGGCTGCCGCCG
>JAAZZE010000153.1 GCA_014239255.1 Gammaproteobacteria bacterium | reverse complement strand
CCAACATTGGGCCAGGCGACAGCGACCAATCTATACCCTCAATACTCATGACTTGGCGGTCTTGGAGACCCAAGCAAAGGGCAATCTTGTAAAATTCCGCCGTCGCCATAGCATCAGCGAACTTAATCTGGCAGGCGGCACTGTACGTTGGCTCGGTTGTGGTAAACAGACACCGCCTTGTCCTTTCAATCTTTACGTCAACCGGCTCGGCCTCAACACTGCGCCGTGCTGCCGCGAGCATTTAGTGGAACTCAGTCATTTTGTCTCCACCGCTTTAACTGAAATAGGGGCTGTGCATTGGCTGGAAGGCGGCAGTTTGCTTGGTGCCGTGCGCGAGGGCGGCTCTTTGCTTGATTGGGAGGACGATGTTGACATCTCGGTTCTGCTCGATGCGGACATGACCTGGAAACGCTTGGCGAGCGGACTTGCCGAGCGTGGCGCGACTCAGGGTTACTATGTCGATCTTTTCGAGAACAAAGGCCTCGTCGCCATATCATTTGACGCCCCGAAACCATGGCCATTTCGGTGGCAGCGCAATCGAATGCGCGGTGAAATTCGTGCTGATATCACGGTTTACCGACAGGTAATCCACAATGGTATAGCAGTGCTTGAAAGGCGAAGCCATAAGGGCGCCATGCCAGCCACTGAAACTGGCGGTTATGGCGTACCACCCGAGCTAGTCCTGCCAACAACAACGATACCCCACATTGGTGGAGATTTCGCCAGCCCAAACCAGCCAGAGGCATATCTACGCATCCTGTATGGTGACTTCGAAGACGTGGAATATACCTACGTAGATCCAGCAGCAGCAGCAACTCGCCATGAAGCCGATGTGGCTCATAAAGATGTAAAAAAATAGGGCGTCGAGACAAGCAAAAAACTACGAGGTCGCGCCTCACATTTTACATCTTGGACATAGCATTTTAAACTTGAACCCGCCCTGACCGACGAGGTTGACGCCGCGCTTTTCTGCCAGCGCGTCGGGGGCATCTCAGTTCTCAATAAAATTCAGGGAGCGGGTTTCGCCGTGTTGCATGACAAAAAACCTATCTTGCGGGATATCAGCATGTTTTAATGCTTGCTTCAACCTAACAGGTGGTTCATCCATAGGCTCATCGGTGAGCTGGAAGGTGCCCCAATGAATTCCCACCGAATAACGTGCCTGTACGTCCAGATGTATATTGACTGCTTCTTCCGGATTAACATGGGACTCGCTCATGAACCAGCGAGGCTCATAGGCGCCGATAGGGATGGCTGCTAGGTCAATAGGACCAAATCGTTTTCCGATATCGGCAAAATCGGGCGAGTAGCCGGTATCCCCGGCGAACAGAAAGCTGAATGACGGGTGCTCCAGCACCCAACCGGTCCACAACACTTTGTTTCGATCCCACAAGCTTCGACCCGCCCAGTGCTGAGTGGGTACAGCGTGGACTCTCCAGCCCTTGTAGTCTGCATTCTCACCCCAATCCAGTTCTACGACATTCGGTATACCTAGATCATCGAACCATTGTTTTTGCCTTAATGGTACGAAAAAACGCGGTGGCTGATCGGCCTGCCGGGAATACAGTTGCTTAACAGTTCCCTCGTCCAGGTGATCATAGTGATTGTGGGAAATCACCACGAGATCAATCCGCGGAAGATCGCTCAGAGCAAGTCCAGGTGGTGTCAATCGACGTGGCCCAACATATTTGAACGGTGAGGCTCGCTCCGTAAAATGGGGGTCGGTTAGGATGTTCAATCCGTCATACTGAATCAGTAGCGTTGCGTGACCGATCCAGGTGATTGTTGGCACTAATTTATTGTTGCGTAGGAACTTCGGGTTATTATCGCCGAGAGGAAAGCTAACAGGTTCAGGTTTCTCCCGATTCCACCACCATTTGAGCAGATCCGAACTCGGCTTGTTTATGGCTGGATAGTAGTTGTTGCGAAAGGTGTCGTCTGGCAGATGATGCTTGGGCGGCAAAGATTGCGTGTCACTTGGAGCCTCAAGCGTTTGGGCACCAGTGCGGCTCACGCAGGTCAGCATGATGATAACTACCCATATTAGGTTCCTAGTACTCACCTTTTTGCTACTACTGATATCGCCTTGGTAAATGGACATCTGGTCATTCGTTTTGATTTTAAACTTTGGTCTCGTGATCACTGCCGCTGCGGTGTGGTGTAGCATTCTGATCTATCGCCGCATTCGCGCCTACCGGAACGGTGACGACGACTAGAAAGATGTTATACGCATTTTAGAATACTTTGTATTCCTCGAAGAGTTCTCTGATGTTCCCACCGTCCTGCAGACTCGCACGAACCACGTCTTCCTTAGTTGCTACCGCCACGGTCTGCTCAACGACCTCTTGGATAATCGCCTGTGGAATGATCAGTACACCGTCAATATCACCCAGGACATAATCGTTTGGCT
>JAAZZE010000152.1 GCA_014239255.1 Gammaproteobacteria bacterium | reverse complement strand
TGGGTGTGCAGAGTTTCAGCGATACACAGCTCCTCACCTTGGGCAGGATACACAACGGCCTGCAGGCACTGCAGGCCGTAGACATGGCAGCGCAGGCTGGGTTTGCCCATGTGAACATCGACCTCATGCACGGCCTGCCGGAACAGACCGTTGATCTTGCGGCTCAGGACATCGACACCGCGATTGCCTTGGAGCCGAACCACCTCTCTCTGTACCAGCTGACGCTCGAACCGAACACACGGTTCGCAGCCCAACCACCGGCGCTGCCTGACGAAGCAACCTGCTGGCAGATCCGCAGTCTGTTCGAGGAAACTGCGATCTCTGCAGGTTATGAACAGTACGAAGTGTCGGCGTTTGCGCGCCCAGACAGTCATTGCTCGCACAATTTGAACTACTGGTCCTTCGGCGATTATCTGGGGATTGGTGCCGGTGCACATGGCAAGGTGACCAGTCCCAATGGGATCGGGCGTTACGCGCATGAAAAACACCCCCGACGTTACATGGCAATGGTAACAGCCAGTCAGTCCGGCAGGAACTTGAAGTTAGCGAGCGCCGAAGAAATCGCTTTTGAGTTTGTACTGAACGCATTAAGGCTTAAGAACGGTTTCCGGCTGATAGACTTTTCACAGCGCACGGGGCTCTCCGCGGAGTGCCTTCTCGGCACCGTAAAAAACGCGGCAAAACGGGGTCTGCTGAACATCAGCAACAACCGAGTCAGGACAACGGACCTGGGCTATCGTTTTCTCGATGATGTCATCGCACTTTTTCTGCCCGAGACAGATTGATGGTGACTGCGTGATATGATGCCCGAACAACAACGACTACAGTCGATCGTCAAAACGTGCTCTGATAGGGCAATTTAGGCAATCTCTCAAGCCCATAACGGTATTTGTCATGCTCTGGGTGAAAGCTTTTCATATCATCTTCATGGTGACCTGGTTCGCGGGACTTTTTTACCTGCCACGCCTTTTCGTCTATCACGCGATGACGCAGGACGCAGCAACGTCCGCTCAGTTTGAAACAATGGAACGCAAACTTTATTTTGGCATTGCAACACCGGGCGGCATCCTGACGATTCTATTCGGGGCGTGGTTGTGGCTTGGTTACGGCATTGGTGCCGGCAGCGGCTGGCTCGCGGCCAAGCTGATACTCGTCATCATGCTGGTGCTCTATCACCTGTGGTGCGGGCGCATACTCAAAAATTTTCGGACGGACAGCAATACCCACAGCCACGTTTTTTATCGCTGGTTCAACGAGTTTCCAGTACTGGTCCTAATTGCTGTTGTCCTGCTGGTGGTTTTCAAGCCCTTCTGACCACACGCAAGACCTACTGAAAAACCTTACCGATGAGCGATTTGGCCACCAGTCTGATGATGGTGCTGCTAATCTGTACTACGAGTTATGTTAGTTGTATGCCCCGTTTTTATTTAAAACCACATCCATCATCATTCCGTCTCCGTTAAATTATTTTTGATCGGCGTTTGTCGGGTCTGTGGTCACCACACTACACAAGTATTAGCAGTACTGTAATCACACTTCCAAAGGTACATTTCTCCCATTTCCCTCTTCAAAAACAGCAGTCAGTGGATTGTAGTATTTGTCGAAACAAAATGATGGCAGAAAGGCTTACAGTTTTAGCGGGATGTTGGGGATAAGATATCAAGATGAGAACACTCCCCAAAATACTCTGTGCCATCACGCTATTAAGCATGAGCGGCCTTGCATGGGCATCTTGTCCAGAAGGGCAGGAAGAGGACGATCGTACTTCAGAATGCAAACCATCATCAAAAGTGAAGAAGTCTTTATCTTCGGGTTCTGGTTGGGGGTTCGGGCGTTCCCTGCCTCTCGGTGCTAAGAAACACGGCTACCAAGTGGTCTCGGCTCCAGATCATCCTGTTCGTTATGGCCAGTATTCAGAAAAGTTTGAAGTAAGACCGGGTGATTGTTCCAAAGGTATGGGTGGTCACGATGACTGTAAAACTGATAGAGAACGATCTGAGTTGATACAACGCTACGAAACTCAAAAAAGGGGCGACGAATACTGGTATCGGTGGTCAATTTATTTACCTCCAACTCACCAGAACATCTATAAAACGAAGCTTGCCTACGCTCAGTTTCACCAAGAGGGATGTCCTCCAGTCCTCATGTTTCAGGAATACGATGGCGGCTACTGGTTGAATATTCAACCATCAATCAACAAAGGTTTGGATGACAATCGTAAATTACTGGAAGCAACTGAGTTTGTCGGCAGATGGAACGACATTGTGGTGCATGCTCGCTGGACAAAACACAGCGATGGTTGGTTCAAAGTTTGGGTCAATGGGGAGGAGAAAACCTCCTATTATGGGAAAACCATGTCTTGCAAAGAAGTTTATTTTAAGTACGGGGTTTATAGAACGTTTGTTTCTCTTGAACTTAATTGTTCTCTGGTTGATGTTGATGCAATGGTTCTTGGAGGTCATGGAGATTCAATGGTTCCTATGCCTAGATACACGACCGTTTCGGGCATTTCCATTACCGATT
>JAAZZE010000151.1 GCA_014239255.1 Gammaproteobacteria bacterium | reverse complement strand
TATCTACCAATTATCGGCATTGATCTGTCAGAAGGGATGCTCAGTGTTGCCCACAGTAAAGGGATTTACAGTGAATTGCATCAGATTACGCTCGGAGAGCAGTTACATTTTGACGACGATATGTTTGCTGGCGTGATTTCAGCCGGCACAATTACGCCAAATCATGCTCCGGCTAGCACCTTCAATGAACTGATAAGAGTAGCCAGGCCTGGCGCTCGGATTGTTTTTAGTCTTCGCGACGACCGTGCCCAGGAACCTCAATACCCTGCAGCATTGCAGAGACTCTCAGAATCAGGCCTTTGGCGGGAAGTGTTTGTTACGGAAAGTTTTTTCAGTATGCCTTATGGTGAGCCCGAAATTTCGCACCGGGTTCATGTGTATGAAGTCGCTTGACCCCTATCGCCTCCACCCGCTGTAGCCTATTAAAATAGTCGATTCATGACTCCATATCGTCCCAGCGACTACCGATAAACTTACATTGCCTGCGCACGTTTATGGGTTGTAGGTCCAATTTTCTCCGCCAGCCACTCCGACTACAAATTGCCAGCCCAAACAGGTGGCCGGTATTTATCCCACTGGAACTCCCTTTCCAATTCCCTGGCTACCTGCAATACCAAATGGTCGCCACATGTATGCCCTGCTAGTTGCACAGCACAGGGGTGCTCCCCAGGATTGAGTTGGACTGGCAAGGATGCAGCAGGTTGTCCGCTGACGTTGCAAATGTAAGCAAAAGGAGCAAATGCATGCCCTTTTTCACCCCAAGTCTCAAAACTAAAGTCCGCGGTACGACTATCCATAAACCCAACTGGAATTGGATCGCTACCCAGGGTTGGGGTCAGAACCAGATCAAGTTCACTCATCGAATCCATTAATCGAATCGATGCTTCATGGGCGCCCTGCCGGGCGTGATAAAGGTCCATCGCACTCAGTCCAGCGACCCGCTCTCGAACAAAATGCGTTAGCGCTTCCAATTCATCATGCGCAGGTTGACGTCCGAGCTCTTTTATACGATTTTCAATTTCATAGACAATATCGACCATCCAAAGATCTTCCATCCAACTTCCCAAGCGAAGATCAGAGGGATAAGTATATTCTTGTATGTCGTGTCCCATTTCTGACAGGACTGCACTGACCCGTTCTACCGCGGCGACTTGGTTATCACCAACAGCATCCCCGTAAGGTGTGAACACCGATACTCCAATGCGCAATTTAGGAGGCGGTTGCTCAAGAAGCGAAACATATGATCTGACCTCAGGACGAACATGATAACGGCTGCCACGTAACGGTCCGGCTGAGCAGTCCAATGCAGCTGCGCTGTCGCGAACTGACCTGGTCAACACATGATCGGAATTAAACCCATTCGAGTATTCCATGAAATTAGGTCCGATGGGATTTAATCCCGTCGTTGGCTTCAATCCAAATACACCACAACAAGCCGAAGGGATCCGAATTGAACCACCAAGGTCAGTGCCATGCGCTAAAGGAACCATGCCCGCCGCCACTGCAGCTCCGGCACCCCCCGAGCTACCTCCGGTTGTCACAGTCGAATCCCATGGGTTCAACGTTACTCCACGGAATGTTGGTTCACAAACGAAATCCTCAGCAAATTCCGGGGTGTTTGTTTTGCCAAGAATAACCAAACCAGCTTGACGCCAACGCTTTACCAATTCGCTATCGGGCCTCGGACTCACCCCGTCAAAAAAACGGGATGAGAAAGTAGTCGGCATATCCCAGCTAAATTGATTTACATCCTTAAGATAAAAGGGGGTGCCAGAGATCGGAGTATCCGGAAGAGTTTCGCTGATAAATTCACGAGCATTGTCAAAATTAGACATCACCAACGCATTTAATTTTGGATTGACCGCTTCTGCAACTTGGATCGCGGTTTCTAACACCTCTTGAGCCGAAACTTCTCCTTGTTTGATCAAGGTTGAGATGCCGACCGCATCCTGGTCCGCATAGTCATGGAAATTCATGGGCTAAACTCCTAGTAGAGTAATTCATTGAGATTATAGTTATTGAACTAGAGCGTATATAAAGGATGAGGCCGTAAGACTTCGCCTCCTCAACGACAGCGTCAATCGTTTTAAGGGGCTAAACCGCACCACCACCAAGATTTGCCGCTTGTCTCACCAGCAACATTTTGCTGACCGGCACATAGCGGGATACCGGACGAATCGCATCTCGCACGTCATCTCGACCAAATATTCCGTTGATCCCCTGAAGAGACTACAGCACCACGCTGCTTAGTGCCGCGGGAAACCCGCATTCAAAATTGAGAAGATGGGAAATTATGACGATATATAGTCAGCACTTCCAAGAATCACAACAAAGGTCAAAAAGAGGATGAGATCCCTTTTCAGGGTCTAACCAATATACCAATTGGTCAAAAAGGCCTACCCGTTTGCTATTCCGAAGTTACGCACTAAACCCATAGTGGAAACCAGTCCTAGACTATTGGTAAGCGTTTGGGTGGTGTCATAGCAAGCGTTCTTCAAAAATCACTTGAAGCCCTGATCTTGGTTCGCCT
Source organism: Gammaproteobacteria bacterium (assembly GCA_014239255.1). GTDB lineage: Bacteria > Pseudomonadota > Gammaproteobacteria > Arenicellales > UBA868 > UBA868. The sequence goes on along the minus strand of JAAZZE010000151.1, from coordinate 13 downwards.
ATCCATTATGTTA
>JAAZZE010000150.1 GCA_014239255.1 Gammaproteobacteria bacterium | reverse complement strand
CCCGATTCTTACCAACCGTCGCATAACTCTGGTCAATCTGCACCAGAGTGGCTTCCTTGGAAATGCGTTTGCCATAGCCCATGCGGAAATCGAACGGCGTTCCCACAATCAGGATTACATCAGCATTCTTAAAAGCATCACTGCGAGTACGATCGAAGTGATGCGGATCGCTTTGCGGCAACAAACCGCGGCTGGCGCCATTCATATAAGCTGGAATATCCAGTGCGCGCACAAATTCGATAGCCTCCTCATGCCCCCGGGAGGACCAGACCTGTTGTCCCAGCAGTACCGCTGGACGCTCGGCTTTCACGAGGATATCAGCAAGCTTTTCAATATCAGCCGGATCGCCTATGGATTTAACTGAGGCACGATAGGATCCAGGCTGAGGCATCACCGCTTTTTCGAAAGGCACTTCGGCATCCAGAATATCCCGAGGGATCTCCAGATAAGAAGGGCCATAAGCGCCGGAAAAACACTCACGTGCGGCCATCGCGATCATGTCGGCAACGCGTTCAGTAGAAAACACACCCGACGCAAACTTGGTGATCGGGGTCATCATATCGACGTGAGGAAGATCCTGTAGTGAACCCATCTTGTGCTGCGACAGTGAACTCTGGCCACCGATATGCAAAATCGGACTTTCTGATCGAAATGCAGTGGCCACTCCCGTAACAGCATTAGTGCAACCGGGTCCAGCAGTCGTGACTACGCAGCCAAGCTTGCCGGTTTGGCGTGCATAACCATCAGCCGCATGTGCCGCAACCTGTTCGTGACGCACATCTACAATGCGAATACCTTCATCAAGGCAGCCGTCATAGATATCGATAATGTGCCCCCCACAAAGGGTGAAAATAGTATCGACTCCTTCCGCCTTAAGGGCTTTTGCCACAAGGTGCCCACCGGATATGACTGAGCCATCTTTGGTTTTCTGTGCCAGTGTGTCGTGTGCGGTCTTACTTGTTTCTTGGGGGCTTGTTGCCATTTCTTTTGCCTCTCAACGATAAAGCCGGAATACCGGCAGTGATTTATTTAGATATGTGACGTACTGTTCAATATGCTTGCAGAGGTTTAGTCGGTTGGGGCGCACGGCTAACGCCAAGCGCTATTGCCAACCTTCTTTCATCCAGCTTGGGCGATTCAGGTGTGGAATATAAGTTCCATGTTGGCAATTGCATCTTTCAATATCAAATAGACCTGATCCTTAAGTGTCTGAAGCAGGCCAATCGGGGTCAGCTTTGCAGCCAATCACTCGAATTGAGTTCTGAATCAAAAAATCGTCAGTCAATTGACCCTCTGCTGCGACCGTCGATTCACTCTTGTCGATCTTCGAATTAGTGTTCGGTATGCTGGTAATTCAGGAATACTGTATACCACATACCAGGGAAAGTAAAACGACAAATTAGAGTGCTGCCAAGGCATTTTATGGAGAGATTTGTGGCTCTTTAAAACCTAAATATTGCCTAGGCCTCTGTTTAATATTGGTAATAAATCTTCCCAAGCCAGAACTCCGGACAAAAACATGCGAAAAACTGATTACTCGATGATTCCAAAATTTACTGGGATAGCCTCTCCAGCATCAATTTACCCATGTCTGATGGGTTTCGGGTGACGCTTACACCAGCTGCCTCAAGCGCTGCAATTTTCTCATCTGCCGTGCCCTTGCCGCCGGCAATAATGGCGCCGGCGTGACCCATACGCTTGCCAGGAGGAGCGGTAACCCCAGCAATAAATCCAACCACCGGTTTAGTCATATTGTCAGCTATCCATTCAGCACAGGCTTCCTCATCGGTGCCACCGATTTCGCCGCACATGACAACGCCATCGGTCTCGGGATCATTGTTGAACATCTTCATGACATCGATATGTTTTAGGCCATTGACCGGATCTCCGCCAATGCCGACACAGGTCGATTGCCCCATGCCCAGCTTGCTCAACTGATCCACGACTTCATAGGTTAGCGTGCCCGACCGGGAAACCACTCCGATCCGTCCTTTCTGGTGGATATAACCGGGCATGATGCCGATCTTAAGTTCCTCGGGCGTAATAACACCGGGACAGTTGGGGCCTATCAGAATTGTTTTGGATCCACGCATCCGGTCACGGGTGCGGATCATATCCTTGACGGGAATGCCTTCGGTAATGCAGATCACGACTTCCATTTCCGCATCCACAGCCTCATCTATAGCAGCAGCCGCAAATGAGGGGGGCACATAGTTAACCGCCACATTGCAACCGGTGGCCTGCTTAGCCTCAGCAACTGTATTGTAGACAGGCACTCCCTCTACTTCCTGCCCGCCTTTCTTAGGCGTAACACCGGCAACATAGCAATCCTTGCCATTGGCATAGGCGATGGAATGATGAGTATGGAACATTCCGGTTTTCCCGGTAATACCCTGGGTCACAACTCGCGAATCTTTATTGATGAGAATGGACATACTTTTATACCCCTGCTGCGGCAGCCACTTTCTCAGCCGCATCGGCCATGGTCGTAGCGCTAATCACTTCGATACCGGAACGAGCCAGAATCGCTCTACCCTCATCCACGTTTGTGCCTTCCA
>JAAZZE010000014.1:26083-41884 GCA_014239255.1 Gammaproteobacteria bacterium | reverse complement strand
GGTGTACAGCCAACCATTGCGTGCGTTGCGGGTTGGTAACACGCAGTCGAACATGTCGATTCCTGCGCTTACGCCGGCCAGCAGGTCTTCTGGCTTGCCAACGCCCATCAGGTAGCGCGGTTTTTGCGCCGGCATACGCGGGCCCACTGCCTTAAGTATTCGTAGCATGTCTACTTTGGGCTCACCCACTGAAAGTCCTCCAAGGGCATAGCCCTCAAACCCGACCGCTTCAAGGGCTTCCAGTGACTCAAGGCGCAGGTCTTCGTACATTCCTCCCTGCGCTATACCGAAAAGTGCCTGATCAGGGGCAAGTGGCGCATCCCGGCATCTACTGGCCCAGCGCATTGATAACTCCATAGATTCGCGTGCCTGCGCAACCGAAGCCGGGTAGGTTGTACATTCATCAAAACACATCACCACGTCAGAACCCAGAGACCTTTGCACAGCAATGGATTCTTCGGGCCCGAGGAATACCGACGAACCATCAACCGGCGATTTAAAATGCACGCCCTCCTCCGAGATTTTCCTCTTGTCGGCCAGACTCCACACTTGGAAGCCACCGGAGTCCGTCAGGATAGGGCTGTCCCAGCCCATAAAATCGTGCAATGTCCCATGGGCTTGTATCACATCGGTTCCAGGGCGAAGCATTAGATGAAACGTATTTCCCAGAATGATCTTGGCTCCGCAATCACGAACCTCCCCCGGCGTAACCGTTCGCACCGACCCCAAAGTGCCCACCGGCATAAACGCTGGGGTATCTACACTGCCGCGACTGAAGGCTAAGCGTCCACGGCGGGCCTCGCCGTCCGTATCCATAACCGCAAATTTCATCATTTCGAGGCCTTTTCCTCTAGCAACATGGCATCGCCATAACTGAAAAATCGGTAGCGTTCCGAGATTGCCTGCTTATAAGCGGTTCGGATTCTCCCACACCCCGCAAAAGCACTTACCAACACCAGTAATGTCGAACGAGGCAGATGAAAATTAGTAATCATCATGTCCACCACCTGGAACGAAAATCCCGGCCTAATAAAAAGCGATGTTTCCCCGGAACCGGCCCTCAAGACCCCCTGTTGCACTGCGCTTTCCAGCGCTCGAACCACGGTAGTGCCAACCGCAATGACGCGCCCGGCGCGTTTTCGTGCGTTACTCACGGCATTGACTAACTCTTTACCAATCACGAAACGCTCCGAGTGCATCTGATGCTCAGCGAGGTTTTCCACTTTTACGGGCTGAAATGTCCCCGCACCAATGTGCAGGGTCAAATAGGCGATCTCTATGCCTTTATCCTCCAGAGCGTTCAATAACGCTCGGTCAAAATGCAGACCGGCTGTAGGTGCAGCCACCGCGCCTGGTGTGCGAGCGTACACGGTCTGATAGCGTTCAACGTCTTCATCTTCTGCTTCCCGGGTAACATATGGTGGCAGGGGTACCACCCCCTCATCGTTCAGCAAAGCTGCCAGGCTGCCTCCGTCAACCCGCTTGATTATAAAAAATTGCCCTTGCCGACCGACCACTTTCAACTCAGCGCCCCCGGTCATTCGCAGCAGCGTACCGGCGCGCGGTGTTTTACTGGCTCGCAGGTGCACCACTGCCGTTTTTTCGTCAGTGAGACGCTCTATCAGAACTTCAACACGTCCGCCAGTCTGGGCCTTTTGGGCGAACAATCTCGCTGCAAGCACTCGCGTATCGTTAACCACCAAGAGATCCCCAGGACGCAGGCGATCGACAAGATGCCGAAAACGTGTGCTAATCAGCGGTCGATCCTTGGGTGGCAGAATGAGCAGACAACTATCGCTTCGTTGCCGAGTCGGAGTCTGTGCAATGAGTTTCGAGGGCAACTCGTAATCAAATTCACTTATCTGAATCATAAATAGCGTATCCAAAGAACCTAAGGTCACAGCATCTTGGAACCGCGCAGGGTGGCGACTGTGATCAACACGGTCGCGACCGGAGTCCGCGCCTTGCGTATTCAGTTTACCGCAGCAAGGTTTTTGCCAACACCACGGACGCTTGTGCCTGACGAGTCGGTATCTGCCAGTACTGGTCTAGCAGTTCGCTCTTTTTGTTGTTGTCGAGCAACCGATAACCATTTGCCTGGTAAAAACCGATTGCCCAGGTCGCTTGAGCCCAGGTACCAACAAGAATCTGCGTCTTCGAATAAAGTTCAACTTCTGCCAGCAGCGCGCATCCAATGCCTTTCCCCTGCCACGGGCGGCAAACATAAGAGTGGCGAATCAGATCTACTCCATCGCGATGCTGTAGGCCCATAACGCCAACCAGCTCGCCTCGGATCGAAAGGCCCCAGAAAAGCACTCCATCAGCGATCTCGGCCTCAAGTTCCGCTGCAGTCATGTAGGGACTCTTCCAGCAATCGGCTGGAATCACGTCACGGTATGCCTTTGAAGCGTCGTTGATCGCCAAACCGATCGCGTGATGTTCCGTTGCTGAACACATCTGAATGTTCCAGCTCATCGATGTGACCTCCTCCGCTAATACTATCCCTTGTTGGATCAGACAGCAGTCATGATCGGCCCGCCTACTCTAGCAACAGCCCTCATCCGATGTTGCAGGGTTGACAACAATGTTTTATCGACCTACTATGTTTGTATCACAAACTGGTTTGTGCAGAAAATCAAAATGGCTCAAGATGAACTGAACGTCCGCAAGGCGATCGCCGATATCGAATTGATTCGCCGAGTACTTGACCAGGCGGACCATAAAACCGACACCGCGGACCTTTTTGGGGTCACTCTGACGGCCAACATCACTCTGCAAAGCCTCGCTTTGATCAGTGCGACCTTCCTCGCGGCATTCGAACTGTTCAGCGGTGACGCCCTGACCGAACTACTGATGCTGGGGGGGCAATCTCCCGAGTTGCGCCTGGCCGGCATAGGGATAATTGCCAGCATCCTAGCCGGATTAGTGATCCTTTTGTATTTCGTAATCTGGCGAGCGGCTCAACACAGCGGCGAGGAATTTAACTCGTACGTCGTGCGTAATTTCCGCTACGCACGGCTGCTTTCCTACTTGTCCGATCTTATGATGAAGTTCGGCGCGATAGCCTTGGTAATGCTCGCTGGTCACCCCGAATGGATCGCCCCCTTACTGCTGGCTTTTACCGGTGATTATCTGGTCCAAGGAAGACTTTTCACCTTGCCGACCCGAATGGCAGTAATTCTTGGCGCGTTCTGCATTGGCGTTGGATTTTTCCAATTTATTGTGGGCCTTGAACAACTGTTGGTACCTCTGATCGTTTTTAGCGTAATAGCCTGTGTTTCAACCGGGAGGTTAATTCGACTGCGCCGCCAGCAAAACCACTCAGCCGCCTGAGTTCGGCGTTGTCATGGTACCAAATGAACTCATCAATGTTCACCCATCCCTGTTTGACCGAGTCCGACTCGGAATCATGGCGCATTTATCCCTGGCAAAAAAAGCGGTGGACTTTAATACCCTGCTGAGTGACCTGGAACTTACCCGTGGGAACCTTTCAACACATATGAAAAAACTTGAAGACGACGGTCTGGTACAGATTGACAAAACTTTTGTCGACCGAAAAACCCGTACCACCTACCTGTGTACCGGCAAGGGGCGAAAAGAGGTTGAGGTTTATCTGGCCACTGTCGAAGCGGTTCTGAGGTCCTCCCTTTGAGGTTGCAATCAATTTTAAGCGTCTTAATTTTTTTAGATAACCACGATTATCGCTCCGGGGAATGGGTTAGCGGTGTACGGTGGCATCGATACGGCAAGGGCAGCCCCGGAGCACTCCTCCAAGGCTCTGGCCGATCCACCGTTTTTCACTTCGGTTGAAGACTCCACTCATCAGCGCCACGTCCTCGAAGATGCGCACACAAGCGCCAGCTGGTGACTCCTTTTTGTGCAAACAGCCGGCCCCCAGAAAGGCTTAAGCGGTGTGCGACGGCATCGTCACGATGGAAGAACATCCTCACTATCTCCTCCTTACGTCTCCCATCGAACCGTCGCGTCTACTTCTTAGAACCCCTGAGTGACAACAATTCACCGGAGGTTCAGAACTCAACTGGGCGCTTTATAGGTTTCCAGCACTGTTTTCGCTTTTGCCATCCCTGCCACTGCAGTCGACATTTCCAGTAGCTTGGTAGTTCGGCCTCCGGTAATCGCGCCAGCTGCGGTGACTGCAAAAGCGACCCCAGCCATCGACTCATCATCGGGCATATCGGCGATCACAACGATATCATCTTGACCAAAGGCCATCCAGGCGCCCACCATGGTGCCGCCATTGGCCTCGATTGCGAGTTTTGCCGCACCCGACCTGTCCTGTGGATTATTGACCAGTGTCTTGATAGCCTCAGCTGAGTACGAGGCTTGATACATATATAAAGACATAACGCGCTCCCTTTTTGTTAGTTAAAACCAGGCAGAGCGTCCAACTGCTCCACCGAAGGGATAACTATAACGTAGCCGGTTATAACGTATCGCTTTACGTTATGGTCCACACGGATCAGCGAAATTCTTAGAGCTCTCAACCCACCTGCAAACTGATTCGACTTAATCTTTTTCAGAATCAATCGAGGTCATTATGCGTTCGATGTAACGATCCCCAGCCACTGTGCCTTCGTTGATTAAACCATCCAAAGCGGCTACGGTCGCAGCATCGAGTTGGATGTCGCCGGCTCCGGCATTGTCTTGCATATGTTCCATGCTTCGGGTTCCAGGAATAGGAATCATTGTCCCGCCAGCACGGGCGAGGATCCAGGCAAGGGCGAGTTGGGCCATACTGCAACCCTGCTCCTGTGCGATACCCTTGAACGGCGCCAACAACTTGACATTCTGTGCGAAATTTTCTGGCTCGAAGCGGGGTCTGGCGATTGTGGCTCGTATATCGTCATCAGGCAGACTCGTGACATCACGAGATTCCCCGGTCAAAAATGACCGGGCCAGCGGCGAGAACGGCACAAAGACCACGCCAAGCTCCTTGCAGGCAGCCAGAATTTGCCGCTCTGGTGTCCTTGCCCACAGTGAATACTCCGATTGCAGTGCCGTGATCGGGTGTATGGCATGCGCTCTGCGCAGGCTTGCGGTCGAAACTTCTGACAAACCAATAGTCTTTATCTTGCCTTCCAAGACCAATTCCGACAGTGTGCCGACACTTTCTTCCACCGGCACATTGGGGTCAATCCGATGTAGGTAGTACAGATCGATCACGTCTGTTTGCAGGCGGCGCAGGCTGTCCTCACAGGTTTTACGCAAAACTTCAGGGCGACTATCAGTTTGGGTACGGCCGCTGGCTCCCTTAAAAATTCCGCACTTGCTGGCGAGCGTAAACTCGTCACGCCGGTGTGAAAGGGTACGGCCAATCAGTTCTTCGCTGTGCCCCATCCCATACATGGCAGCAGTATCAAAAAAAGTGTAGCCGGCATCCAATGCGCCCAACATAAGCCTTTCGGATTCACGATCATCTGCCGGGCCATACCCCGCCGAAATATTCATACAACCCATGCCGATTGCAGACACCTCGAAAGGGCCAATTTTTCTACTTTGCATATTGTTTCGCCTAAAATAAAATCGCTGTGGTACCTGACGGATTAGATATCCGATTGTTCAAACTCTTGTTACGGGGCCAGATCGATCGGTACTGAAGGGCCTGACAGAGTCCATATATATATCGGCCGGTTGCCCGACTAGCTGGACATCACTCCATTCTGGTGCACTGCGCCGAAGGGATCCCCTTTGCTGCTCTATGATATCAGGAGCATCAAAGTGGGGCGATTGGATGAGAATATCCCTATCACCACTGCATTAGAGACTGTCGCCCTTTCGTGTTCATCTTTATGCAATCGCCTCGACCTATATTCTCCTTTTGGAAAACTAGCTCCGACTGCACAACAAAGGGCTGCTTGCCACAACGGCATGGCAAACGAACAGTACGGCTGGATTCCTGGGTTCGAAATCGATCGGCCTTTTTGTTCGAAATCGAATTGTCGCGCCTATCGAATACAGCTACATTATCTGATGGGTGTCCCCAAGGAATCCGCTTGAGGACAAATTGGCCGGCCAGACACTTTGACCAAACTCACACCATGCGCCCCTAAGCCGCTTTTTAGTTTTGCGAACTGGCATCCGAACGATAGATCAGATTTACAGGCGCAAGGCCGGCTCAATAACTCGTATATTAAATCTAACATTCCACATGGATCGAAAAAATGACCGGTTTAAATACCCCTAACAGGATAATGGCCAGTGGACGAATTTGATTTCGTAATTATCGGTGCAGGCTCAGCCGGCTGCGTGCTCGCGGACAAGTTAACGGCGACCGGAAAATACAGCGTGCTATTACTTGAGGCCGGACCCAATGACAACCGTTTCTGGATCAATATGCCGATCGGTTATGGCATCACCTATACCGATGCTTCAATTAACTGGAACTATTTCTGTGAGCCTCAGAAGACTCTTGGCGGCAGATCCATGTACTGGCCACGAGGCAAAGTGCTGGGAGGATCTAGTTCCATAAACGCTCTGGTTTACCATCGCGGCCAAGCGATGGACTACGACGACTGGGCAGCTGCTGGCAACACCGGTTGGGGCTACCAGGATATACGTTCGGTCTATGAAGGCCTTGAAGACATCTCCTCACCAACCAATAACAACAGACGCCCGGGGCTGGACAATCTCGGTAAATCCGAAAAATTAAGGTTATCCATAACTGATGCGTTCGAAGATTACCATTCGATCAAAACTGAACTCGATGGGATATTTTCCCAATCCGGCCTACCCTATCGTGAAACACCACCCCTGGAGGGAGAGGGCCTTGGTCCCTACTTCATTACCACGCGCAAGGGTAAACGGTGCTCGTCGGCAACCGCATTCTTGCACCCTGCCATAAAGCGATCCCACCTGAAAGTCCTTCCTAGCACAACTGTTGAGAAAATCGTGATTAAAGACCAGCGGGCAAAGGCTGTGCAGTGCCGCCAACACGGCCTTGAGCACATGTTTGTGGCCAGGCGAGAGGTTATACTTTGTGCGGGCGCCATTAACTCGCCAAAACTGTTGCAACTTTCAGGTATTGGTCCCGGTGAGTTGTTATACCAATACAATATTCCAGTTCTCGTGGATCAGCCCAACGTTGGCCGGCATCTGCAGGATCACTTGGGGATTTCGTATTATTATCGGGCCAATCGGCCAACACTGAACGACGTTCTGGGGAACTGGCCGGGTAGGATTCGATCCGGCATGCAGTATCTGTTACGGCGCACCGGTCCACTCTCGTTAAGTGTTAACCAGTTTGGTGGCCTGGCACGGTCAAGTCCCACTTCAAGTAAGATCGATACTCAGCTGTATTTCAACCCGGTTAGCTACCAGCCAAACGCGGGTAACGAACGTAAACTCACACAGCCCGATCCCTATTCGGGTTTCATGATGGGTTTTAACGCTTGTCGACCGACCAGTACCGGCTGGGTCAATATCACCTCACCCGACCCCGAAGTGGCTCCGCACATGAGCGGCGGCTATCTCAGCACGCAAAAAGACCTAGATGACGTGGTAGCGATGGCCCGCCTGCTTGGCAGAATACAAGACACCGAAGGCTTAACCAACCTCCTGCTTGAGCCGCCGCAGCTAGACTTGTCTACAATGACAGATGCCGACCTCATTAGGGATTTTCAACAACGCGCTACTACGGTTTACCACCCCTGCTGCACCTGTCGCATGGGGCCCAAACCCGATCGCGGGGTAGTCGATGCCGAGCTTCGAGTTCACGGAATTGAAGCGTTACGCGTAGTCGATGCGTCGGTTTTTCCAAATATAACGTCTGCAAATACCAACGCGCCAACGTTGATGGTTGCTCACCGAGCAGCGCAGATGATCCTAGCAACCGCCAATCGGAAACCCTGATTCAGGCAGGGGTCGTGCGTGCCGGTGGCGGACGCCATGCAGTATCCTTCGCACCCTGAACCGCGCCCTGTCCACGCCATCCTTTTATCCAAGCGCTGCAGTCGTTCAGCGCCAGCTTAAGGGGTCGCAGGGATTCTGGGGTTTTCATTGTGGCAGGCTGTTTCATATCTTTGTCGCTCGGTTCGGGTTTGTGATCCTCATTGTTGATTAACTGGTGACTCATAACATGAGCCTTATTGTTTGGTGAAACTGTATCTATGATCACACCGATGAATCGATTTCAGCCCAGCCTACAAGTAATACTGGTTTTTGGCAGATAGTTCAAAACACTATGGTTGCCTCAGGCCGATAACCATTGGCGGGTCACCTGTAGTTTCCGGACGCCGCACACGGCCTTGGTCTCAGTGTTACTCTTCATCCTCACTTTAATGTGGGAGAAAAAACCAGGCATGAGTCATAAAAAAGATACCGACCGGATCGCTGTGATTGCGGGCGACGGCATCGGCAAAGAAGTGATGCCCGAGGGGGTACGCGTTGTGCAGGCCGCAGCCGATCGCTTCGGACTGACAATAACATTCGAGCATTTCGATTGGTCGTGTGAACAGTACGACAAGATTGGCAAGTGGATGCCCGACGACTGGAAACAGCGTATCGACGGCTGCGCCTGTATCTTTTTTGGCGCTTGCGGTTGGCCAGAGCGCGTGCTGGATCACGTCTCACTTTGGGACTCGCTGATCAAATTTCGCCGTGAGTTTGACCAATACGTTAATCTGCGGCCGGTGCGGTTGATGCCGGGTGTCCCCTCACCCCTGGTAGGGCACGAACCGGGTGATATCGACTATTTTGTGGTACGGGAGAACACCGAAGGAGAATACTCATCGCTGGGCGGAAGACTGTTTGAGGGAACCGATCGGGAGATGGCTCAGCAGATCTCTACCTTTACCCGTAAGGGGGTCGATCGAATCATGAAGTTCGCTTTCGAACTGGCAATGAGCCGCAACAAGGATCTCGTGTCGGCCACCAAGTCCAACGGTATCTCTATCACTATGCCGTACTGGGACGAGCGTTTTGCCAGCGTCGGTGAAATGTATCCACAGGTTCGCCGTAGCCAGTATCACATTGACGGACTCACTATTCAGATAGTTTTGGATCCCGGGCGCTTTGACGTGATTGTCGCCTCAAACCTCTTCGGCGACATCCTGTCGGACCTTGGGCCTGCGACTACCGGGACTATCGGTATTGCTCCATCGGCAAATCTGAATCCAGAGCGAGTGTTCCCTTCACTATTCGAGCCCGTGCATGGCTCAGCGCCGGATATCTTCGGTAAAGCCATTGCCAACCCCATCGGTCAGATCTGGTCTGGTGCGATGATGCTGGATTACCTCGGTAAAGGTGACAAAAAGTACCAAGCTGCACACGATGCGATAATGAACGCAATAGACATGGTGTTACGTGAGGGTCCGCGCACCCCCGATCTGGGCGGCAACGCAAAGACCGCCGATGTGGGTAAGGCAATCACCGAGGCGCTAGACAGGGTAACGTAACACTAGCTGTATATCGGGAACCAGGTTTTAAAAAAGATCCTTATCGTGATCTCCAATGCTCGAGCGTCGGTAAAAAGCGAGCCAACCAGCCCGGAACGATAAGGACATGCAAGCAGTGAGGAACCGAGAAAAGGACCTCCGTTCTTAACTGAACCACCCTAGGCGGACGTGCGCCTCTGATGTCAACTAGAAGCCCTCAGATCAACGGCAAGGTCGAGCGATCCCAGCGCCCCGAACGAGAAGAGTTTTATCGATTGTTGAGTCGCAAAAGGGATGTGGGCCTGCCCAACATACTGGATAAATGATAGCAGTTGACCAATCTCGCTCGTCTGCACTATGCCCACCAGGGCCGCACACCTTAGGAATCACTCAACGCAAAGTTAATATGACAGACAACCATCCAAGCGGCGCGTATCTATTACAGGTTCAACGATATACAGGTTCTCAATTTTTGTTTGGGATGAGAATAGGCGTCAAGAACTCCAGCCTAGAATTTCTATAAAGCTCAATTGGCTGGACCACAAGTTTTATGTTTGAACTTAGCGTAATACAACTTTCGAATATTTTTCCGATAGTAGTCATAAGGACAGTCTGCATAGCCATAAGTTTCTCCTTCTGCTGTTCCTTTGAAACGTTTCAGAACCCCTCTCAAAGTATTACGATTCTTAGTGTTGTAGACACCAAAGTCCCACGATGCACCGCTAGATGTACCACTCGTTGTTCCAATTATCTGCCCGGCTTTCAGTTTAAGCGGAGGGTAAAGTTTCGTAGTACTTGAGTCATTAAACTTAGGCGGTATTCCGCGCAGCCTCGACTTAACTTTACCTCGTAGTTTGCTTATATGGCCAAGCCTGTAGACAACCTCGCAGGATACCTGAATTCGGAACCCCCAGTCGCTTGTGGTATCACCAGCCATACGTTTATGACTGTAAGCAATAATGTATGAGTCAATAGGCGCATAGACACGTACAGTTCTCACATTTCCGGGGATGCGAGGCCCTGCCTTATGTTTAATATGCAAATAAGTGTGCCCTCTGAGACCATCAAGTGTGTTCGTAACTGTGCCCCATTGATCAATATACTCAATGTGTTTCAGTTGGACTAGGTGGCGGCGAAATACTGGCTTTGAGTTCTTCTTACAATTAGTCATTCTGCCGCCCCCAAAAAAACCGGGGTCGTCTTTGGCCGCAAAGACCGCTGCCGTGGTGAAACACATCAAAAACAAAAAGACAATACCAGGTGGACGTTTCATAGCGTCCAGTTTACCCCCATACAGCGGATATGTTAACGCGGCTGTGGATCTCGTGGGATTGATCTTAAGCTGGCTAAAGGGTCTTTTTCGAACCCTTTGAGTATCATGGAATGTGGTTATAGGTAGCCGATAAAGTGGATGAGTCAGGGGCCCTCTTGCGTTCCCCTAGTCCTATTCAGTTTAGTTCGCGTAAAGACAACGTGTAGGTTTTCTTGAACTTCCTAGACTGTTGTGACCAGGAACTGCCTTTGGGAGACAAGAATCGCAAGTTCGTATCTTCTGACCCCGGCCATTTCTTTTGAAAACCGCTATAAAACAGCAGTCCGGTCTATTAGTTTGGGCGCCAACTCCGTGCGACTGGACCTTACCCTCCGTGGTGAAGAACGAGATCTTGATCCGCAAAAGGTCGAATTTATTTGACGCGTATTAGAAATAACCCGGTGCGTCCGACATAACAGAAACCGAAGGAACGCAAATCAGCCATGGCCTATCTAGTAGTCAGTGGCTCTAGGGAATGCTACTAACATGTACTTTCACAACCAAAGGAAAATATGTAAATTAGAATAAACTAATCAGCCTGCTCTTAACTTAGTCTCCGGAGAATCGGGGTAAAACCGGTCTGTTACCCATCAAGGATAGTGTGATTGGAATTTTTCAAGGCAATAACCGAACCAACTAGGATTTTCAGATAACCATTCATGGGCTTTTTGAAAGTTCTTGGATCATCCCCGCCGTGGTTCCTATACCAAACAGCTACTATTCCGAGGCTGGGTATCACAGTTACTGCTTGTTTGTTCCAATGGCCGTTGGCCTGCACAGCGTCTGAAGGCGCATTTGGCCACATGCGTCGTCTCTCGTTCGTCCACCAATTAAATCCATAAACACCAGGTCCAAGCGGTGTTTGACTACCTTTTCCACCATAAGTGCCAACTCCAAGATAATCCCCAGCGCCGTATTTTCCCCCTTCGCTCTGTTTCAAAGACGAAGATACACCCGCTCTCATATAGTTTGAGAAGAACCAGCTCGGTAATAATTGCTCTCCTTTCCAGTTACCCTTATTGAGCCAAAACCAACCGATTCTGGCAAAATCCTGCACCGTTAAATAGGCGCGGAGGTGACCTTTTTTTTTGGCGAATATTTGTCTATTCTCAAACTGAAGCTTCCCAAGCCGTCTTTTATGTAAAGCCACTCGGATTCCAGCATTTTTATTATTTCTCGTCTTGTAGACCTTTCCTAAAATGGTCTTGGCGTAAAGACCAAATCCAAAATCGTTATATGACCATCTTTGTCCTGAGGCCTCAATACGAGTGTAACCGCTAGTCATATTAGCAAGATTGCGAAAGGAAATCTGTCGATCCTTGCCTTTGAGTTTCCAGCCCCATTTCTTTATTTTTTCGTCAACACTCGCAACCCTACCCTCGTTAATTGCAAAGAACAAGAGAGTCGAAAAAATTGGTTTAGAAGCTGAACCCCATAGGTATTTTGTAGTCTGTGAGCCCCAAGTCTTAACAATATACCCATCCTTGATAACAACGCCGGCTCCTCCGATAGTCCGCGCTAAACGATCCAACTCTTTTTTCTTGAGCCCTAAGCTCCCTGGAATTTTCCTCCTCCACTTCTTTTCAGGAAACTTCACCTTAGAACTGTCAGCTAGCATACTGTTTTTAGATAGCGTTAGCTGTTTTGCGATTAACCTAAGCCCTTTCCCATAATTGGTTGCTGAAGACAGTTCCAAAATGTCCGTAGCTCCAAGCGATGGAAACGAGGCGATAAGGAGCGAACTCAAAAGTATGCTCGAAATCAAAAGTTCGTTATATTTTTGAGTTTTCACGATGAATCGCCACTAGTTTCGTAGACATTACTCAATCGTTTTCTCATACGGCCAATCATAGTCAGTCGGTGACAGTAATCCATTGGATCCATGGCATCCAACCCAAGGCCCTTACACAATCTTGCCCCCGTCGACTAGCCACCGATATCACCAGCGTTTGTTACTTGCTTAATCGCTTCGATTTTAAGTTCTTCGCAGTAGCCCTTTGCGTTCATAGAGCACCTCGTTTAGTCATTCCCTATGGCTAGAAGTAGTCTAAGAAGCTAGTGGCGATTCTGTAGCGGTACGCAGGCGTTCTCGCCTGGTCGTACAAGATTCCATAACGCCTCCCAGAAATTTAGACGCACCTGTTTAGGCTCGCATAACGTACTTCAGTATTTCGACTACCTGAGCTGGTGTTTTCGCCCACGCCATCGCCGCAGCGTCGACCTCTTTGAGTGCGTGAATGGTGTCCTCATCATGAAGCGTTATGTATGGCTTACCCTTTGCCGCACAAAACCCAGCATCAAAAGCGGCATTCCACTGTTTGAATTTGTCCCCGAAACGGATTATCGCGATATCGCAATCTTGCAGATGGGTTTTCGTGCGGATCGCATTAATTTTTGATGATTTGTGGTCGCGCCAGAACGCGTCTTGTTCAGCGCCCAGCAAGTCTCCCGCGGCGTCACTGGCCTCGTGATCAGTGACTGCTGAGGTGAATGCTATCGGTAAATCGTTTGCCGACGCTCCGTTGACTAGTTGCTGCCGCCAATCCGAGTGTATCTCGCCCGACAAGTAAACTTTCCAGGTCATGTCTATCTCCTTTGCGCCTGACTATCTATGGTCGATCGATGATATAGCAATTGGCTAGGGGGCAGCGCCTGCTGCTTGTTCTCGTACCTATACGATTACCAAAGAAAAAGCCTATTAAGGTGCTAAGTCAGTTAAAGCCACCTTACGGAATGGCCTGACCGGCACGGGTAGGGCTCGTGACGGTAACATACCAAGCCAGAGATTAAGAGCAGCGGTCTCGGCCAACTCCAAGAGTTCATCACAACGTACATTGTCCTATCGCCTATCTGGATGATGAACTAGAAAATCCCAATTCATCTACACTCTTCCCTCAACAAAGGGGTATGCAATGAAAGTGAATTGGTTTGCAATTGGATCAATGGCTGCGGCGATCGGTGTAATGTTCGGTGCTTTCGGCGCGCATGCGCTGAAGTCTCGGACATCTGAGGACCTTTTATCCATTTTTGAAATCGGCGTTCGCTATCATATGTACCATGCGTTGGCGTTGCTCGCGGTTGCCTGGGCGGCGGAACGTTGGTCAGGTAATTTGGTCAACGCGTCGGGTTGGCTTTTTGTGACTGGAATACTCATATTCTCCGGCAGCCTTTACTTGATGGCTCTCAGCGGTGCTCGCTGGTTGGGTGCGATTACACCGATAGGCGGGTTTTGTTTTATTCTTGGTTGGATAGCGCTTGCCATAGCTACGTTTCGGAGTAACTAGTCGTCGCAAAATA
This sequence comes from Gammaproteobacteria bacterium, assembly GCA_014239255.1. Lineage (GTDB taxonomy): Bacteria > Pseudomonadota > Gammaproteobacteria > Arenicellales > UBA868 > UBA868. Next base: position 27,883 of record JAAZZE010000014.1, on the reverse strand, counting down.
TTGAATCGCTCCCACCACCTTAAGATATCGCCACTGAAACTTTATGGGTTGCATCTTTCTTACCTTGATTGTTCCTGGTGAGTGGGGTTTTTTCTCGTGTAAAATACGACGTGTAGCGGTGTCCTCAGTGATTAACTTTCTGAAGTGGAGGACATGGACGAGGACACAGATTTAACAAAATCGTCCTTTCTAGTTGCTAGAGAGTCCAATTAAAATGCCGGGGTGGCGAAACTGGTAGACGCGCCAGACTCAAAATCTGGTGGTGGTAACACCGTGTCGGTTCGAGTCCGACCCTCGGTACCAATATGCTTTGGGAATCTGGTCATTAGCCCGCACTCACCAAATCTGCGCTAGAAATTCTTCGGACTCACCCTCTAGCCTTGATACACCCAACCTTTTCAGAAGAAATCATGGCCCAATTGCCAATTGTCCAGTTAAGCCGTCTATCAGTACTGGGGAAGATTGTTTTTGCTGCGGTTCCGCCCGTCACACTTCGCGCCTTATAATTGCGGACCATTTTACACACCAAGTCTGTCATGAAACTGCTGTTTGATTTTTTCCCGCTGATCCTTTTTTTTGGCACCTACAAGTTATACGGTATTTATGCAGCCACATCGGTTGCAATCGTTGCGTCTTTGGGTCAAGTCATCTGGTTCTGGTTCCGGCACCGGCGCTTTGAAACTACTCATCTGATCACTTTGTTCGTAATCCTTATCTTTGGCGGTCTGACCTTGCTTTTTCGTGACGATGTTTTCATTAAATGGAAGCCCACTATCGTTAACTGGCTTTTTGCCGTGATTGTGCTTGGGAGCCAGTTCGTGGGAAAGCGCACTGTGCTTGAGCGCCTCCTCGGCCAACAGATGGCATTACCCGCCCCAATCTGGAAAAAAGTCAACCTGTCCTGGGGGCTTTTTTTTCTGGTCTCGGGCACCCTGAATTTATATATCGCTTTCTTTTTTCGCACACACCTGGATGACCAGATCCGAACTGATTTTTGGGTTAACTTCAAGGTCTTCGGCCTGCTCGGCCTCACCTTGGCTTTCAGTATTATTCAGATGCTGTTGATCTCCCGGCACATTGTCAGCAAAGACAGTAAATCCTGAGATGCAAACCATCGACCATATCAGGGAGCGGCTTCTCAGTCGTCTTCCCGCCGAATCAGTAGAGATCGAAGACCAAAGCCACCTCCATGTCGGCCATGCCGGCGCCGCGGGAGGCGGCGGACACTATTCAGTAACGGTGGTTTCCGAGACTTTTGAAGGACTCAATACACTGTCGCGGCATCGCCTTGTTTATGCCGCTGTTGAAGACCTTATGAAAAAAGAAATTCATGCGTTAAGTATCCAGGCCTACAGCACCGACGAACTGTGACCCGTTTATCGATTACCGGGCTTTATCGCGTCGCGACCAAATCAGTAATGTCGCCTACTGAACCCTTTTGGTGTTTAAGGCATTTTACCCTGCCACCTCTTAGCATTCTCAACTAAGGAATTTGGCATGACTTTATCGTCCACACTTTCTCCTGAGCAGGTTTCCAAGTTTGATTCCGATGGTGTGATATTGATACGCAACGCGGTCAGTGCAGACTGGGTCGATCTTCTCGCACAGGGGTTGGACAGGAATATCGCTACCCCCACCTCGCGACACCGGATCTGGAATCGCGATGCACAGGGAAGAACCTGCTTTTATGACAGCCAGGCATGGCAAATGATTCCGGAGTATCGTGAATTTATAGAAAATTCACCCATCGCAAGAACAGCCGCTGATGCACTAGGCACCAATCAGGTTAATTTCTTCTTT
>JAAZZE010000014.1:0-26073 GCA_014239255.1 Gammaproteobacteria bacterium | reverse complement strand
TGATGCCGTCTTCGTTCGCACTCCAGGCATGCAGTTCCGAACGCCTTTTCATCAAGACGAGCCGTACTGGTCGGTAAAGGGTTTTGATACCTGCTCTATCTGGATGCCGCTGGTAGGGGTCGAGAAAAAGAGCGCATTGGAGTTTGTACGTGGCTCACACCGCTGGCCTCAGCAGTTTCGGCAAGTGGATTTTGGCGATGGTCGAACTGATGCAATTGATGAAAGCTACGAGTCTTTTCCCGACATCGAAGGAAATCGGAATCGCTACGAGATTCTCAGTTGGGATATGGAGCCGGGAGACTGCGCAATCTTTAACGCCCGTACTATTCATGGCGGGTCGGGCAACCTGGCAGACGGTCGCGAACTGAAAGTGTTCAATACTCAATGGCTGGGCGATGATGTCCGCGTCTGTTTCCGGTCGGAAGGGATGGATCCGGATCACTCTAGGCTGATGAAAGATCTTGGCCTCAAACCAGGCCAGCGAATCGGCACTGATACTTACCCCCGATTCGAATTCTGACCTTATCTGGTAAACCGATATTTCCCTAGGCATTACTGTGATCCGGCCTACTAAAAGCGCCCTTCAATGCCCAAGTTCATTTCCGGGTGCTGTATCAATGATGTCAACCCGGGATTGTGATCATCAGTTCCTGTAAAGCCGGACCTGGCGCGATTTCGCCTACTGTTTTTCCGACCACATTGTTAACCGGCGCCCTGATCAAATCAGCTGGAGAGTCTGCAAAAAGAGACTTCAAACAGGGAATATTGGATAGCACAGTTCCCATGGCACACTCAGAGGCGCGATGGGCGCCATCATCGATCTTGAGTGCAACACCTATGCCCGCTTCAGGTACCGCAGCACAGTAGACGCCCTCGGCACCGGTTTTTACAATGAAAGCCCCGCGACCTGTTTCGATAGCCTTCGTGCACCAGCGGTTGGTTCCTGCCACCATGAAGGGTTCATTAACCATCGCATCATAGACCTGGCGTGCAGCACTGGCCCGACCCCCGGTTAAACTATCGCCGGTAGCAAAGCGGGCGAATGCCCTGGCGAGGTGCTCTAATGGAATACCAGCAACCGGGATCCCGCAACCGTCTATCCCATGGGGCGTACCCTTAAGAGACCTCCCAGCCAATTCGCCTATCAGTGCCATTACCGCCTGTTGAACCGGGTGTTCACGCGCAATATAAGCTTGCGGTGGGTGCCCCTCATGTAATGCAGCTGTAAGGAACCCGCAATGCTTGCCCGAGCAATTGTTATGCGCCGGGCCGGGTTTTTTACCTTGACTCAATAATGCCTCGCGGTCAAAACTTCGGCGCGGTGAATGAGCTCCGCATTCGAGCGCAGATTCATCCAGGCCCAGTCTTTTTAGCCACTGGATGACTGCCGTCACATGCTGCTCCTCTGCGTTGTGCGATGCGCAGGCCAGTGCAATCTCACGCTCTCCTAACTGGTATGCCGCCGCAGCCCCACTTTCAATAAGATGTAATGCCTGCAGGGGTTTGAGGGCCGAGCGCGGGTAGATTAGTCGAGTGATATCACCGATTCTGGCGATGGTCTGGCCATTGCTGTGTACCAGGGCAACCGCCCCACGATGACGGCTTTCGACCATTTCTCCTCGGGTCACCTCAACCAGAACTGGGTTAGCGTTCATGAATTTCCTTTACTGTGATTTTTATAATATGAAAACCGGTCCAGATCGTTTTGGACGATATACTATTAGCTGCCAGATGAGAACACCCACACAACTACACCAGGTCACCGGGTCTTCGTGAAACGTACTCCACTGTACGAACTTCACACGGCGCTTGGTGCCAAGATGGTGCCCTTCGCCGGCTACGACATGCCGGTGCAGTACCCCTCTGGAATCCTTTCCGAACACCGACAGGTTCGTGCCAGCGCTGGCCTGTTCGATGTATCGCATATGGGTCAGGCAACAGTATTCGGCGATGATTCTGCTCGATTACTTGAAACGATGCTGCCGGCCAACCTGCTAGATCTCAAAAATGGATCTCAGCGCTACAGTTTTTTCACCAACGATTCTGGTGGGGTTCTCGATGACCTGATGATTTATCGCCTAGATGATCGTTACACTCTGGTCGTAAATGCCGCCAACAAGAAAGCTGATTTTATGCTGTTACAAAACCTTTGCGCGGGCATGGTTGAGTTCCAATCCATGACCAACCATGCCCTTTTGGCCCTCCAAGGACCGCGGGCCTGCAGTGCCCTACAACGAATGTCCCCCGATATCGCAGGGATGCCTTTTATGGGGGCTAAACGAGTCACCATTTCAGGCATGCCCTGCACGGTTACGCGCAGTGGCTATACCGGGGAAGACGGAGTGGAAATCTCGGTCGAAGCATCCGATGCTCTTGATCTGGCCTGGAAAATTCTAGAATTACCTGAGGTCGAGCCGGTAGGGCTAGGTGCACGGGATTCCTTGCGTCTTGAGGCCGGATTATGCCTGCACGGCAATGACATCGGCCCTGATATCTCGCCCGTCGAAGCAGGCCTGCAATGGGCGATTCCTTATTGCAGGCGAACACAGGGCAGTCGTCGTGGTGGCTTTCCTGGAGCGGATCGAATTCTGGCAGAAATTGATAACGGGACTTTACGACGCAGGGTTGGCATCCGTCCCGAAGGCAAAGCACCGGTGCGTGCTCATGCTGACTTACTCGATGCCAACGGTGTTCAAATCGGAGAGGTCAGCAGCGGTGGTTTCGGGCCCAGCATTAATGCGCCCGTCGCGATGGGTTATGTCGCCAAAGAATATTCTGACCTTGGCACGGCTTTGCATGCCCTGGTTCGCGATAAGCCCTTACCCGTAACTGTTTGCTCTATGCCCTTTTCCCCCCATCGTTACCACACTAAAGAGAAAAAGGAATGAACTGTCATGAATGATCTCAAGTACACGGCCGATCACGAATGGGCCTCGCTCGACCAAGACATTGTTACGGTCGGAATTACCGATTTCGCGCAGGATCAACTGGGTGAACTGGTTTACGTCGAACTTCCCGAGACTGGAGTCGAGGTGAACGCGGGGCAGGAGGTTGTGGTGATCGAGTCGGTCAAGGCCGCAGGAGACATCAAGTCACCAGTTAAGGGCACTGTGGTCGAAGTAAACAGCGCCCTCAATGACGACCCCGAAAAAGTCAATGCAGACCCAACCGGCGAAGGTTGGTTCTACCGTGTTCGAGTTGCATCGACATCTGATCTTGACAAGTTGATGGACGAAGCTGCTTACCAAGAACTTATAGCGACCCTGGACTAACACCCTAAGGCATTAAGGAACCGTTGCCATGACCGAGTACAAAGCGAGCCTGAGCGAACTGGAAATGCATGGCGATTTTATACGCCGTCATATTGGGCCCTCTGAAGAGGAGCTCCAAGGCATGTTGACCGAGTTGAAGTGTAGCTCCCTGGACGAGCTGATTGAGCGGGTTGTACCTTCTAACATCATCAGCGAGCGTGCGCTCGAAATGGACCCACCACGCAGCGAGCGAGCCACTAGCACCTACCTACGCAATATGCGGCATCGCAACCGGGTATACACGTCTATGATCGGCTGTGGATATCACGGCACCATCATGCCTCCAGTAATCCGCCGCAATGTCTTTGAAAACCCAGACTGGTACACCGCTTACACCCCTTACCAATCTGAAGTCAGCCAAGGACGTCTTGAGGTCCTGCTGGGCTTTCAGCAAATGATTATCGACCTGACCGGAATGGATATCGCTAATGCCTCCTTGCTGGATGAGGCGACCGCTGCCGCCGAGGCCATGAGCATGTGCCGACGCCTGTCGAAAGCAAAATCCAATGTGTTTTTTGTTGATGATCGCGCCCACCCCCAAACACTGGCAGTGCTCAAGACCAGGGCTGGCTTCATGGGTTTTGAGATTCTGGTCGGTAACCCACAAACTGAACTCGATCGACGCGAGTGCTTTGGAGTTTTGCTTCAATACCCGGCTTCGACAGGCGGGCTGTGGGATCTCACTCAAGTCATAGAATCTGCCCACAACAAAAATGCACTTGCTGTGGTCGCGGCCGATCTCCTCTCCTTAGCCCTGGTGAAGCCGCCAGGGGAGATGGGCGCGGACATGGTCGTCGGTAGCGCTCAACGATTTGGCGTTCCCATGGGGTACGGAGGGCCGCACGCGGCGTTCTTTGCTGCTCGAGAAGCCTATAAGCGCTCAATTCCAGGACGGATCATTGGGGTATCGCAGGATGCGCAAGGCCACCCGGCACTACGCATGGCTTTACAAACCCGCGAGCAGCACATTCGCCGGGAAAAAGCGACCAGTAACATCTGTACTGCCCAGGTTCTGCTTGCCAATATCTCTGCTTTTTATGCGATGTACCATGGGCCTGAAGGGATCGCTAATATTGCCAACCGGGTTCACCGCCTGACCTGCATCATGGCCGAGGGTCTCTCCAAGATTGGCTACACGGTGATCGACCAGAATTTTTTTGACACTATCTCGGTGCACGTCCCTGGTTTAGCCGGACGTCTCGCTGCCCGGGCACGCGAATCTCGAATTAACCTGCGGGTCATCGGTCCCGACCATCTCGGCATTACCTTTGATGAGACCACTCAGCGGGGCAACCTGATAACGTTGTGGCGGGTGTTCGATACCCATGCCCATCATCGTTTGGATATCGAGGCGCTCGACGCCGCGGTAACCAGCGCGATTCCCTCGGCCCTTAAGCGAAAAACCCCTTATTTGACTCACGAGATTTTTCACCGTTACCGCTCCGAAACGGAGATGATGCGTTACATGCGTCGTACTGCCAGCAAGGACATCAGTCTGGGGCGCTCGATGATCCCGCTCGGATCGTGCACGATGAAACTCAACGCCACATCGGAATTGCTTCCTATCTCTATACGCGACTTCACCAATCTACACCCCTTCGCGCCGCTTGAGCAGACTCAGGGCTATCAACAACTGTTTGAAGAACTGGAAGATATGTTGTGCGAGATCACTGGATTCCACGCAATTTCACTACAACCCAACGCTGGCTCACAGGGGGAATATACGGGTCTTTTGTGTATCCGTGCGTTTCATGAAGCACAAGGGCAAGGGCATCGACATGTATGCCTGATTCCATCGTCTGCCCACGGCACCAATCCAGCCAGCGCGGTCATGGCAGGTATGCAAGTGGTGATTGTGACCTGCGATGAAAATGGCAATGTTGATCTGGACGACCTTCGCGATAAAGCCGCAACGCATCAGGACCAGTTAGCGGCACTGATGATCACCTACCCCTCGACACATGGAGTCTTCGAAGAAAAGATTCGTGATATCTGTCAGGTCATCCACCACCACGGTGGCCAGGTCTATATGGATGGAGCCAATCTCAATGCGCTGGTCGGATTGTGCAGGCCTGCTGAGATCGGCGCCGATGTGGCGCACATCAATTTACACAAGACCTTTGCCATTCCCCATGGCGGTGGCGGCCCTGGAATGGGGCCAATCGGCGTGCTTTCACATCTGGCGCCTTTCCTCCCCGACCATGTACTGGTGGACGGCGTTAATCCTGCCTCCGGCGGGCGCGGGACTATTGGCTCGGTATCCGCTGCACCTTGGGGTTCAGCCAGCATTTTGCCGATTTCCTGGGCCTATATTGCGCTCTTGGGAGCCTCGGGCCTAAGGAGGGCAACCGAGGTTGCCATTTTGAACGCGAACTATATTGCGCACCGGCTTAATCCTCACTATCCGGTGGTGTATACCGGCGCTGGTGGTCTGGTAGCACATGAGTGCATTGTTGACCTGTCGGAAATAAAAGCATCCAGTGGAATCAGCGTTGAGGATGTAGCCAAACGATTGGCCGATTACGGGTTTCACGCACCAACAATGTCCTGGCCCGTGCCCGATACCTTCATGATCGAGCCGACCGAGAGTGAATCACGCGAAGAAATAGACCGTTTCTGCGATGCTCTGATTTTAATCCGAGGGGAAATTGCCGACGTCGAATCTGGCAAGCAGGACCGCGACAACAATCTGTTAAAAAACGCACCACATTCAATGCGTCTGCTGACTAAAGGAAGCTGGGATTTGCCCTACAGCCTTGAGGCCGCATTCTTTCCGTCTCCAGCCACCCGGCGCGAAAAATACTGGCCCCCTGTTGGCCGGGTCGATAATGTGTATGGAGATAAAGCGCTGGTGTGCGCCTGTCCTCCGATCGAGCACTACGACCAAGAGCGATCTGTAGCGTGAGTAGATACGGCGAAGATAACGCAGCGCAAAAGGTGGCCCGGGTACCAGTCAAGTTTGCGCCGACCGAACGCGAACAACGCCTGCGCAAACCATCCTGGATTCGAGCCCGTTTCCCGGGAACCCCTGAGGTGGCGCGGCTGAAAAAAGTATTACGCGACCAAGGGCTTAACACTGTGTGCGAGGAAGCCAGTTGCCCAAACCTCGGTGAGTGTTTCGGTGGTGGCACGGCAACGTTTATGATCCTGGGAGATATTTGCACTCGACGCTGTCCCTTCTGTGACGTTGCCCATGGCCGCCCCCAGCCACCAGATCTAGGCGAACCCAAACGACTGGCCAACACGGTTCGGCAGATGGGTCTACGTTATGTCGTTGTCACCTCGGTTGACCGGGACGATCTTCGTGACGGCGGCGCCGCCCACTTCGTTGATTGCATATCAGCCCTGCGTGCGGCCAATCCACAGTTGCAGATCGAAGTCCTAACCCCAGACTTTCGTGCCCGGCTCGATAAAGCGCTGACGATATTGGCCGCCAACCCGCCAGATGTATTCAATCACAATCTGGAAACCGTACCGAGACTCTACAGACGGGTACGGCCCGGCGCCGACTATCAGCACTCGCTGAATCTACTGAAATCCTTTGCCGAGCAGTGCCCGCAGGTGCCGACGAAATCCGGCTTAATGCTGGGCCTGGGTGAGACTATCGACGAGGTTGAAGCGGTGATGGAAGAGCTACGCTCGCATTATGTGCAACGGCTTACCATGGGTCAGTACCTTCAGCCTACTCGCCATCATCTTCCCGTGGAGCGCTACGTTGAGCCAATCGAATTCGAACGCCTGGCAAACATAGGCCAGAACATGGGGTTTAAGCATGTGGTATCAGCACCCATGGTTCGGTCGTCTTACCACGCCGACCAGCAACATTACGACGCTGCAGCGCCCCAACCTCGGTCTCCGTAAGCCAGACAACGATCCTCTCGCCGAACTCGGTAAATTAAAAAACTGTAGAAAACCAGTATCGATTCGGGTTAAAGTTCGAGTAACGCTTGCGGTTTGAGGCTCCGTGGCCGGCGCTCGCGCGCCAAAAGACGGAATGACGCAAGCGATAAACACCTGTTATTCACCAAGTGAGAGAGGAATCATAATGAAACAGAAAACGACTGCCGTACTGGCGGCTGCCGTCCTGACGCTTGGCGTCACCGGCACCGCACAGGCTGGCACCTTGGAAGATGTCCAATCCCGCGGCGTACTACGCTGCGTGGTCAGCACCGGTATCGCCGGTTTTGCCCAACCCGACGCCAACGGTGTCTGGGGCGGCTTTGATGTCGACTTTTGCCGCGCAACCGCCGCAGCCGTACTCGGCGACGCTAGCAAGATCGAGGCAGTAACCTCCACTGGTAAAACTCGATTCACTAAACTCAATGCCGGCGAAGGCGATGTACTCTGGCGCAACACCACCGTCACCTTTTCTCGTGATGTTGGTGTAAAACTACGCTTCCACGGTATCAACTACTACGACGGCCAGGGCTTTATGGTTAAAAAGAGTCTGGGCATCAGCAGTGCTAAAGAACTTGATGGCGCATCGGTCTGCATCCAGACAGGCACCACCACTGAGTTGAACCTAGCTGACTACTTCTCCTCCAACGGAATGAAGTACGAACCGGTCACTATTGAGACCAACGATGAAGCTCGCCAGAACTACGAGGGCGACCGTTGCGACGTGTACACCACAGATGCGTCTGGCCTTGCATCCACTCGGTCTGCCCTGCCTGATCCTGACGCACACATGGTGCTTCCTGAGATCATCTCCAAGGAGCCCCTAGGCCCCGCAACCCGTCATGGTGACGACCAATGGTCTGACATTATCACTTGGGTGCTGAATGCCACGATCACGGCTGAAGAACTCGGCGTCACCAGTGCCAATGTGGATGAGCAGAAAGGCTCCAATAATCCTGAAGTCCGTCGTCTACTGGGCGTGGACGGAAGCCAGGGTTCGGAACTCGGCCTATCCAATGACTGGGCCTACCAGATCATCAAGCAGATCGGTAACTACGGCGAAATTTTTGAGCGCAATATCGGTGTCGACACCCCGCTTGGCATCGCCCGCGGTCTTAACGCGCTTTGGACAGACGGCGGCCTGATCTACTCGCCTCCGTTCCGTTAAACGCCAGTTCCAAGCTGTACTAGTTGTACGTTGACGCCGGGGGTCCCACTGGATCCCCGGCGTTACCTCTTTATGAGTGCAACCGGTTACGCCGTTTGATAATTCACCGCCCCACGCAGTAATGGTACAAGCCGCTCACAACACCCCCAATCTTTTACTTCGCCTGTGGCGCAATGAGGACTCGCGCGGCGTTATTATCCAGATTGTCACTATGGTGGTGCTGTTTGCACTGATAGCGGCGATTGCCCGCAACGTAGCGATTAATCTCGCCGACGTAGGTAAGGAATTCAGCTTCGGCTTCCTAAACTGGCCGGCGGCATACGACATCGGTTTCTCGCCGTTTATTGAATACACTAACCAGTCCACCCACCTTCGTGCCGCAGTGGTGGGCTTGCTGAATACCCTACTGGTTGCAGTATGTGGCTGCATTCTCGCGTCCGTGCTCGGATTCACGCTCGGCATCATGCGCCTTTCCAGAAACTGGTTGGTCAGTAGAATCTCGTACGTTTTCGTCGAATTCATGCGCAACGTTCCAGTGCTGATTCACATCCTCGCCTTCTACGCTCTAGTGGTGACGCTGTTACCTCCGGTCAAAAAAGCTATTGATGTGGGCGCAGGCGCCTTCTTTTTGTCAAATAGGGGCTTTTATACCCCCTCACCGGTTTTCGAGCCCGGCTCTAACATGGTGGGTATTGCGATCATCCTCGCAATTGTGGTCGCCCTGGTTTTTCGGCGCTGGGCAAAACAAGTCCAAGATCGCACAGGAAAAGCCTATCCTGTTTTCTGGATCTCGACGGCTATCGTTATCGCTCTGCCAGGTATCGTCTTTCTTGCAGCCGGTATGCCGTTGTCTTGGGACGTTCCGGTGCTCAAGGGTTTTAACTTTAAGGGTGGCATGGCAATTAAGCCGGAGTTTCTAGCGCTTTGCCTGGCACTTTCCTACTACACGGCCTGTTTTATTGCTGAAATCGTTCGTGCCGGAATTCTCGCCGTCAGCCATGGTCAGACGGAAGCCGCCCACGCACTGGGCCTGCAAAACAACCGCACCCTACAATTGATAATTATCCCACAGGCGTTGCGTGTAATTGTACCGCCCTTGTGTAGCCAGTACCTGAATCTGACCAAGAACTCGTCACTCGCGATTGCTATCGGCTACATGGATATCACGGCTACTTTAGGCGGCATCAGCCTGATGCAAACCGGAAAGGAGATGGAGACGATGATCATTGTGATGGGGGTTTACCTCGTGATATCACTTACTATTTCCAGCTTCATGAACTGGTTCAACCAGCGAATCAAACTAACCGAGCGCTAGAGAGCCGGCAATGGCCCAAAATCAGGCGATACCACCGGCTTACACGCCCGGCACCCATCCCGATCTGCCACCACCAGTGCGGACCACGGGCATGGTCGGCTGGGTGAGAAAAAACCTACTTTCATCGCCCCTGAATATCGCGTTGACACTGTTCTCGATCTGGCTTTTGTGGTCAATCGTGCCGCCAGCATTTAACTGGGTATTAACCGATGCCATCTGGAGCGCTGATACCCGTAAGGAATGCTGGGCATTAATGAGCGCGCCACGTGATGGTGCCTGCTGGGCATTTATTCGCGGCAGTATGGAACTTTTTGTATACGGCTGGTTTCCACGTGACGAACTGTGGCGCGTGAACCTGACCTTCATATTGTTCGCTTTGACCGTATTCGGCGCGCTGCGCGAAAATATACCAGGCAAAAAATATTGGTTGTGGTTCGCCGCTGGCTTTCCGTTCATCGCCGCCTATCTTTTATTGGGTGGTGGTTTGGAGGTATCAACATTCAAGGTTTTGCTTCTAGCAGTTATCGTAAGCGGCGGTAGTTTTTCAGCCAAGAAGCTGTCTCGGGGTGGTTACAAATTCTGGCACCTTCTTACATCGATAGTTGCCCTTCTTTCTTTATATGTTTTTCAAGTCTCCGACTACAATTCTGTTCTCTTTACTATTGATGGCCTCACGTCAGTCGGCACCAATAAACTCGGTGGGATACTTCTCACATTGGTAGTTGCGGTCACTGGCATCGCCTTCTCTTTGCCAATTGGTGTCGCGCTCGCGCTTGGAAGACGCTCGAGATTACCGGCGCTACGGGCTGTTTGCGTAATCTTTATCGAGTTTATCCGCGGAGTGCCGCTGATTACCCTGCTGTTTGTCGCCTCAACAATGCTGACATATTTCCTGCCGCCGGGCTCTAGCTTCGACCTATTGATGCGGGTGCTAATCATGGTGACGCTTTTCGCTTCCGCCTATATCGCCGAAGTCGTACGAGGCGGGCTACAGGGACTGCCGGGCGGCCAATACGAAGCCGCGGATTCCCTCGGCCTGACGTACTGGAAGGCGCATCGATTGATCATTCTTCCCCAAGCGCTCAAGATCTCGATTCCCGGGATCGTGAATACTTTCATTGGCTCGTTCAAAGACTCGGTGCTGGTGTTGATCATTGGTATGATGGATATACTTGGGCTGGGACGAGCCCGTCTCAATGATCCAGATTGGCTAGGCCTGGCGCCAGAACTGTATATCTTTATCTCGCTGTTTTTCTTTGTCAGTTGTTTTGGCATGGCGCGCTACTCATTAAGCCTTGAAAGAAAACTCCAAACCGGTCATAAGAGTTGACCTATCTCAGGGAAACCTAGACATGAATCAAGAAACCCCCGCTTCCAGCACTACTGAGGCACCCGCCCCTTCTTCCGACGAGAAAATCATTACGATAAACGGAATGCATAAGTGGTTTGACGATTTCCACGTTCTGAAAAATATCAACCTTGAGGTTCGCCGCGGGGAACGTATCGTCATATGCGGGCCATCGGGGTCCGGGAAATCTACCCTTATTCGCTGCATCAATCGCCTTGAGGAGCACCAGCAGGGTACGATCACCGTCGATGGCACTGAACTTACACAGGACCTCAAGAACATTGAGATCGTCCGTTCTGAGGTGGGCATGGTTTTTCAACAGTTCAACCTGTTTCCACACCTGACTGTTTTGGAAAACGTCGCCCTCGCTCCTATCTGGGTTCGCAAGATGCCCCGCGCCGAGGCAGAAGAAAGCGCGATGAAATACCTTGAGCGGGTCAAAATCCCCGAACAAGCGTTGAAGTATCCGGGACAGTTATCTGGCGGTCAACAACAGCGGGTCGCAATCGCCCGTTCATTGTGTATGAATCCGCGCATTATGCTCTTCGATGAACCTACCTCTGCGCTCGATCCGGAAATGATCAAGGAAGTGCTGGATGTGATGATCGAACTCGCCGAAAGCGGTATGACCATGCTGGTGGTCACTCATGAAATGGGTTTTGCAACGGCCGTTGCGCACCGTGTTATCTTCATGGACGGTGGTGAGATCATTGAGGAGAAACCGCCTCAGGAATTTTTCGAAAACCCCGAGCACGACCGGACCAAACTCTTTTTGAGTCAGATTCTTCACCACTAAGAGTGGCGAATAGCGCCAACTGGAAAGTATCCCAGCCTTGGCCTAAAACGCATCCTAGTTCCAACGTGCAGCTCGGCTCGAGATCAATACTCAGCGGGTAGTGGACAGCCAATTAACAGTCTTTTTGTTCTGGCACTTTTAGCCAGAGAACTCACTCGCGAGATTTCGGCACAACTTAGGATCATTCTTCCGTACGGCGTGGCACAGCAGGTAACGCTCAAAGTGAGTCATAGTTGACCACTGACTGTCGACGCCTGCCCGTTTTCGAAAGGCTACTACGGTAACCGGTTCTACCTCTGCTAACCAGTCTGTATCATCCGCTTTGGCTGGCGGAATCCGCTCGACTTGCCCTTGTCCCTGTTTCGCCAACATATCCGACAGAGCGTCTCGATATTCAGCTATTGCCTCCGGCGCATTTACCGGTGCCGCTATTAGAAATTTGCAATAGGATTTGTCGAAAGCACGCCAGTCGGCCAGGTGAATTCGCATCCCAACCAGATCCAACTTCATACGAACAATCAAGGGGATAGTCCGGCCATCGGGATCGGCCAGTTTTTCGAGCGAAAGCACTTGATCCTTCATGTCCTTAGGAATTCTGACACACAATTAGCGGTCAAGCGCAAACCAGGACACTCCAGCGCGTTATCTAATGATAGTCTCTAATCGGGTTGGTTCACGGATATCCCCGGCAGCAACACTAATCAAACGCTCTCGCCAGATCCTGACACAGATCCTTGAGATCCTCGAGACCCACCGACAACTGAAAGACTGTATCTCCAGCAAATTCCCAGTCAGCCCTTGGCGCTTTGCTTGTAAGGCGGCAACTAGACGCCATAAGATCATCGGTTCCCAGCCAACGTATAAGACTGCGGTGCTGGCCTGGCTAAACAGCGTAATCAGTGGCCTGAAGTTCGGAGATCATCTGAAACACCCTATCCGCCTCGTCGTTCACCTGAAAAAAGCATTCTGGAAATATTCTTGATCTATTGTTTGGCCAGTCTCGAGTGCTGGGGTCCAGTTATTCAAGTTTCCCCAACGACCCGGTCATGTAAGGGACTGTTGCGCGGAAAGTGAGCCAATAGAAATTCCATTTGGTCGGCCAGGATCTGTTTTCCGGAAAGGTAAATGTATTCGGCGTGGGTGGGTACAAATGGTACAGCCAGCAACTGCATACCAACCTCTTCGGGTCTGTTATCTCCTTTATGATGATTGCAGCGTTTACAGGCTGTTACCACATTCTGCCAACTGTCACGGCCACCACGACTTACCGGTTTGACGTGGTCTCGCGAAAGGTCAGAACTGCGAAAATGTCCCCCGCAGTACAGGCATAGATTGGCATCACGACGAAAAAGTGTGATGTTATTTAAAGGTGGTGTATAGGACGGAAGCCGTCTCAAGTGAGCCTGCGAGCGTCCGGCGGTGCAGATAATTGAATGCACTGCAAGAGTGCTTTGCTGGCCAGAACGGGCATTGATACCGCCATGCACCGTGCACAGTACTGACCCCATAGGATAGAGAATCTGTTCCAGGCAATGTAGGCGAGCAGCCTCTTCAAACCCTATCCATTCTGTTGGCATACCGGCTATATCCGTTCTCAGAACACGTAGGGCTGAATCGATCATCGTTTTTCCAAAGCTGGGCTGATGTTAATGTGCTTCAAAACGCGCGCCTAATCAATACCCGGGCATATCCTATGTA
Organism: Gammaproteobacteria bacterium; assembly: GCA_014239255.1. Lineage (GTDB taxonomy): Bacteria > Pseudomonadota > Gammaproteobacteria > Arenicellales > UBA868 > UBA868. Next base: position 12,540 of record JAAZZE010000014.1, on the reverse strand, counting down.
TAACGGGTGGCAACATTGTAGGTTACTAGGCCGACGCCGTTTTTCATTTAAGTGACATTTCCAAAGCTTAGGGTGAAACTTGTCAACAAATCGATGGGAGGCTCCTTAATACCGCTATTCAACGAAATTTATTGCGCCTGCAACCGTGGGACAGGCTGCTCGTTTATCGGCAGGTGAATCAACGCCGCACCAAGACCCAATATGATGCCCACTTGCCACATAAGATCGTACGATCCGGTTACGTCGTAAATATAACCACCCATCCAAACACCGATAAAACTGCCGGTCTGGTGGCTGAGAAAGACGAATCCATAAAGAGTCGCCATGTACCGTATTCCAAACACCTGGGCGATAATGCCTGCTGTCAGCGGAACCGTCGATAGCCACAATAGCCCCATGGTTGCGGCAAAAATATAAATCGTAAGCTCGGACTTAGGCGCAACTAAAAATACCAGCAGCGTCACTGCTCGAGCCGCATAAATGCCACTCAGACCGAATTTTTTACTGAAGCGCTGACCAAAGGCCCCGGACAACAATGAGCCGGCAATATTGAATATTCCGATAAGCGATATAGCGATGGCGCCTACCATCGAACCCAGACCGAGATCTGATACAAATACGGGTAAATGAACCGTGATGAATGCCACATGGAATCCGCAAACAAAAAACCCTGTAGTGAGTAAAAGGAACCCTCGATGAGTAAATGCCTCCCGCATCGCCCCGACTGAACCCGTATGTACCACATTCTCATCACGCACACGCGGATCGCTGGGTAGCATGAACGCAAGCGGTATGATCAGGCAGACCGAAACAGCGGTAACAACCAGGGCCGACGACCAGCCATGATTGGATATCATCCCCTGTGTAATCGGCGAATAAAGTACCTGTCCCACAGATCCCGCGGCGGTACATAGACCCATAACCAGCGAGCGCTTTTCCGCCCCGACAACCCGCACCATCGTAGCGGTCACAAGTGAAAAAGATGTGAAGGCTACGCCGGTACCAACAAGAATCCCGCCCGTCAGATACAAAGACCCCGAGGATTCCGCCCAAGTCATACCCAAAGTCCCGAGCGCATAGATGAGGGCGCCCCCGATAACAACCCACAATGGTCCATAACGATCTACCAGGATACCTGCGACGGGAAGACAAATCCCCCAAAAAAGATTCTGCAGCGCCATGGCAAGCGCGAAGGTCTCCCGGGTCCAGTTAAGATCCAAGGTCATTGGCCCCAGGTACAGGCCGTAACTGGAACGAGCGCCAAACCCAACCAGTGAAATAAGGCAGCCGCCAAGTAATACCACAAACGGTGTTTGCCAGGACTTGGCTACTAAACGATAGTCAGAGATCACAATGAAAGCCTGTAGTCACAACTGTAAATTTATTTTTTGTGGTCTTTATTCAAAAGATTTTTTCAGCTGCCAAACGATTACGCTGAAGATATATAATTGTGGCCCGCAGTTTAACCGCTGAACCCTTCTTGCTTGCTTACTTTAATGGAATCTTTCCCGATAAATTACGAACGGGTTATTGAAACATTTGATTTCCTGAACGATTGGGACGCACGTTATCATTTTATTACAGAGCTCGGTGAAAAACTGCCGGTTTTCCCGGATTCCCACCGGGTGGAGGCGTACCTTGTTCCCGAGTGCATGAGTACCGTTTTTATCCAGGCCATACGTGACCCCCAAGGTCGCTATACATTCCGGGGAGACTGCGACACATCTACCGTTAAAGGGGTCGTGGCGATCCTATTGGCAATGTTTCACGGCCAAACAGCACAGGAGATTGCCGATTTTGATGCGGACGCGGGGTTTGAAAGATTGGGACTTTTCGATCACTTAAGTCCGACCAGGCATGTTGGCGTCTACGCCATGGTGCAGCGTGTCAAACGCCAGGTCACCGCGCTAGAGGCGGGAGAATCCTAGGCTCAAGACACCATTGCCTTCGATCCTAAAGACGTGGGCAGGCTTGTTACGAGCACCACTTTGTCGAGATAAAGCCGGGTATCATGCCAGGGACGCACTGGTCGGAAGTTCCCCACGGCGGCGGCGCTCAACCAAAACGTCCAGCCAGTCCGGGTCCATCTCAGGCACCGAGGACAATAGCAATTCGGTATAAGGTGCGTGCGGTGGAGTCAGAATGTGCTCTTTAAGCCCCTGCTCAACAATCTGTCCTTGATACATCACCACGATATGATCGGCGATCGCTCTGACCGTAGCGAGATCGTGCGTAATAAACAGATAAGAGACGCCAAGCTCATTTTGAAGATTTTGCAGAAGTTCCAGAATACCCTCGGCGACCAACTGATCAAGGGCCGAAGTGACCTCATCGCAGATGATTAGGTCAGGGTTTGCAGCCAATGCCCGTGCGATACATACTCGCTGCTTCTCTCCGCCCGATAATTGCCCTGGATACCGATCGACATAGTCGAGCGGTAATTCGATCTGCAGCAACAGTTGAGCGACCCGCGCGCGTTTTTCCTCCCCTTCAAGGCCAAGATAGAACTCCAGAGGTCGACCAATGACCTCGGAAATCTTCTGTCGCGGGTTCAATGCAACGTCAGGCATCTGATAGATCATCTGAATCGCCCGTAGCTGATCCTTGGAACGAGTTCGCAGCACTTCCGGTAACTGATTACCCTGGAAAGCCACGGAGCCCTGACGTGGCGGCAACAAGCCAGTAATGACCCGTGCCAGTGTACTCTTGCCACTCCCGGACTCACCCACCACAGCGACGGTCTTCCCCTGAGGTACTTTGACCGAGATATCTTTCAATACCTCTTCGTCCGCCTGGGGATACCGCGCTGTAACTGAGGTCACTTCTAGTACCAGATCCTCGACGGTTTCTCCTTCTTTGTGTTCACGCAAAGAGCGAACCTCCAACAAGCGCTTGGTATATTCCTGTTTGGGATCATGCAACAGTTCCCTCGCGTTACCCTCTTCAACGAGATCGCCATAACGCAGTACCATAATCCGATCTGCCAATTGCGCAACAACCGCAAGATCGTGGGTAATATAGATCGCCGCTACGCCGCGGGCTCGCACCGCCTCCTTGATAGCCGAGAGAACCTCGATCTGGGTAGTGACATCCAGCGCCGTCGTTGGCTCGTCAAAAACAATAAGCTGTGGATCACACCCCATAGCCATTGCAGTCATCGCTCGTTGTAACTGGCCGCCAGATACCTGATGAGGAAAACGGTCCCCAATTTGGTCGGGGTCCGGCAGGTCGAGTTGGCGATACAGTTCTCTGCCCCGCTTAGCGGCCTCATCTGACCGCATCTTGCCGTGTTGCACCGGGGACTCAGTAAACTGATCGATTAATCGGTGTGCTGGGTTGAACGCAGCGGCTGCGCTTTGCGCAACATAAGACACATGGTTTCCGCGAATCTCGCGCAGTCGGGAGTGGGATGCCCCAACCAGTTCTTCCTGATTTAGCAGAATTGACCCTGAAGTAATTCTACACCCCGGTTTGGTATAGCCCATGGCAGCGAGACCCAAGGTAGACTTGCCGGCTCCCGACTCACCAATTAAGCCGACTATTTCGCCTTTATGAAGATCAAGACTAAGGCCGTTCACAATACTCTTCCATTTGCCGTCAATATCAGCCTCTATTACGAGATCCTTCATCTGCATCAGCAAATCAGCCACGTCCCTTCTCCTCGATCAACCGCGGTGAGGCCCAATCATACCCTTTCCAACCGCGCGATCCTGCGCCCCCTTGTGTTAACCGTTTCACCGCCAACCGAAAATCTTTATTGAGTTAAACCCGCCCTTTAGAGTAACCTATTCGCTCCATTTTCAGAAGACCCTCTTTTGAACGGTACGCCAAAAAGCCAAACTGTCCATGAATGACCAGTCAAGCTCTGGCGATCTCACCGATTTCCTGGCCGGACTCGTCGACCTTTCGGCCAAAAGTCCAACAGTCGCGTTTCAGGAGTTGGCCAGCCAGATCAAGGCTGTGCCGGCCCGCGGAGACGAGGCTGCGCCCGCATCGTGCTCAACAACCAGCCGGTGCCTTGCGCAAGCTCTTTCCGGCGTCCAAGCGGACGAAAGCTTCACCCACGGGATCGCTGCTGCTGCCCGAGGTGCGTCCTGGGGAGAAGCCAGCCGCGGCGTACCTCAATTTTTCGCCGGAGGTTATGCCTACGCAATCCTCGCCAGCGAACAGCCACCGGTCACTTCTGATTCGTTACGAATCGGCTTGTTACTGCAGCAGTCCGAAATCTCCTACCCAGAGCATGCCCACGATGCCGAGGAGTTTTATTTCATACTGAGTGGCAAGGCAAAATGGCAGGTCGACGAAACCTCTTTCGATGTATCAGCCGGCGATCTAATCCACCATCCCCCGGCTGCTATCCATGCCATGCAAACCACTGAACACCCCTTACTCGCTGCGTGGGTATGGCGTGGCGACCAAGATGGCCGGTTCTGGTATGAAAGCGCCCCCGATATTGACTGCCCGCGGAGCTGATACAACACACCATCATATAGTGTTATCCATTAGGGTCCGTTCAAAACCCGTTCCGGGGGATTCATGAGAGCACTTAGAGTTCCAAGAATAAGGTACGTAATACCTGCAAGCCATCGGTGCCATGCAGAGGACGACTTCGGGTTACGCAAACGCTCACCGACCTTTCCGGCTGCTAACGCGTACAATGTATCGGTCACAAAGGCGAGGCACGCAAGCAGTGTCCCGAGAAGCAGGAACTGCAGGGCCGGCGCGCCTCGGGCCGGATCGACAAACTGGGGCAGCAAGGCAACAAAAAACAGACCGACTTTTGGGTTTAGGATATTAATCACTGCCGCACGGAAAAAAAGTTGCAGCAGTGGCTTTTGTGATACTCCTTTTGATTGCTCGCCAGAAGTTTCTCGTCCACACAGTGTTTGGATGCCTAGATAAACCAGGTAGGCCGCACCCAAGTACTTAACGATGGAAAACGCCAGGCCGGAAGATGCGATAAGGAAAGACAGGCCCAATACCGCGAGTAGAATGTGCACTAAAGTGCCTGCAGCAGTTCCGCACGCTGACACAACGCCAGCCCTTGGGCCCTGAGCTATGCTTGTTGCAAGGATATAAAATATCCCAGGCCCCGGTGTGATAGCCAGGATCAATGCCGCAGCGAAAAACAGCCCGAACTGTGGCCAATCTGGAAGAAGTTCAGCCACCCGTCAGCGGCGCCATCACAACCATTTGGTCTCCATCGACGAGAGCATGCTGAGCGCGTTTTGCCCGAGGCACAGCCTCGCCGTTGACTGATACTAAGCCGACACTTACTGCAGGGATTTCCAGAGCTACGAGCGCCTGCGCCACGTTGGCGCCTTTGGCAAGATTGACATATGTCCCTGAAAAATAATCAATAAGCTGTCCGGTCACTCGCACTTCTACCTGCATACCCAGGTTAACCCAACCCAAGGCGTGTCAGTGTTTCGGACGTTGGCTCGCCCTGCTCACTCCAACCCCTGAGGCTGTAATACTCCGGCAGCATCTTGTCCAGTTCATTGACTCTGCCTTTGGCCGTCCCGCTGGGCGCTGGATCATTAAGCAGCCGTTCCGGCAACGTGTCATCGGCGCAAGTTAGGCCAGCAGCTAAATTGAACATTCGCTCCAAGTTCCAAATGCGTTCACCTGATTCGAGCAACCGTTCCGCCGTCCATTCTCCCTCACAACCCGCGTCAAGTTGTGCCGCAAATTCCGGCGCACCCCAGGCACCCATCGTAAACATGCAAAGACCGCTTGAATCCACTGCGGCTGTCCAGTCTTGCGAAGCCTTGCAGGGGTCAGCCTTACCCTCGCCGCTTTGGTCATCCATATCTACCTCGAAGGTGTCGTGCTTGAGATGACATGCGCCACGATTGCCAGTTGCGTAACCCAGGCCCATACCCTGCAAAGCCCTTGAGTCATAACCGGCGAACTCCTGCCCTTTGACCGTCATCGACAGTTCAGGGTGGCCGTACTTCTGACACATCAACCTGGAGCCCAGGCCTAAGACCTGGCCAAAACCTTCTTGTTTGCCAGTCTTCTCTGACATTACCGTTAGCGCTTCTGCGTTTCCGAAATTCAAGGGCACGCCATCGGTATCATCTGTCGTGATGACACCCATCTCAAACAACTCCATGGCAGCGGCCAGTGTCACCCCGAATGATATCGGGTCCATACCATGCTCGTTCATCAGATATCCGGCAAACGTGCAGGCATCAATATCGTCCACGCCGATAACAGGGCCAAAAGCAAAAGCGGTTTCGTACTCAAGCCCCCCGGAGGCGTGCCAATACTCCTTACGATTCTGGATAGTGAAATGATCCTTGTGGATGTGTGCGATGCGCCCACAGGCGATGGTACAGCCAAAGCAGGCCTTGTTGGTTAACAGGTTGCGATGCCCCGTTTCATCCGTCTTTAACATAGCTCTGGCATCGACCTTGTCGTAACCTGAAAACTGTACCTCTTGAAAATTTCGAGTCGGCAGGCCACCGAATTCCTGCATGGTGTCCATCATCGCATTGGTGCCGTACTTGGTCAGGCCACCGACATCCTCTGCAAGTAGGTTTTTCATCTCGTTCGTTACCTGCATAAAACGTTTCGGGTCTTTGACCTGTACACCGCAGGTGCCACGAACCGCGACAGCCTTGAGGTTCTTCGATCCCATGACCGCCCCCACGCCCGAGCGACCAGCAGCACGGTGCAAGTCATTGACGATCGCGGCATAACGTACGCCGCGTTCGCCGGCAACACCGATGGTGGCAATCTTGAGCATCGGATTATGGTGCTGCTTCTTGATCCACTCGTCCGTCTCCCAAACCGTCTTGCCCCAAACTTTCTCAGCACTCTGAAGACTGATTTCGTCACCTTCAATCAACAGATAAACCGGCTTCTCAGAAGAGCCCTCGACAATTAACAAGTCATAGCCAGCATACTTCAATTCTGCGCCAAATTTTCCGCCGCTGTTAGAGCAAGCAATAGCACCGGTGAGAGGCCCTTTGGTTAACACTGCATATCGGCCACTGGTAGAAGCGTTGGTTCCGGTCAACGGCCCGGTCGCAAAGATCAGTACATTGTCCGGACTCATCGCATCCACTTTGGGGTCCATGTTCTCCCATAAATACTTGGTGCCCAGACCCCGCTCCCCGATGTAGTCATTTGCCCACTCCATATTCAACGGCTCCGGGGTAACGTCGCCTCGAGTCAAGTTCACACGCAATACTTTTCCTTGCCAACTCATGATGAAACTCCCTTTGCATTTTGTTCCGCGAAGGCTTGCATACGTCCTACTCCCGTCGCCCCAGCATCAAGGTAAGTAATTGCATCAGTCGGGCAGGCCGTAACACACTGCGGATCACCGTTGCAAAGATCACATTTGTCGACTTTGCCGCTAAATGGATTGAATTCGATCGTCCCAAATGGGCATGCTGTTGTGCAGGCCTTACAACCAACACAGGCTTGGGCACTTACCAATTTGGCGCCTAAGTCGCTGTCTACGTAGATTGCGCCGGTTGGACAGGCTTTTAGGCACCAGGCCTCGACACACTGGGTGCAGGTGTAAGGCACAGATGTCTTGCCATGCTCAAACTCAAAGACTCGAATACGTGACCGGGCCGGATTAAATTCGCCCTCGTGCTCAAAGCTGCAAGCCAACTCACATTGCAGACATCCGGTACATAGGTTAGGTTCGATATGAAGCGACCGATGCATGATTTCCCCCTGACCAAGAAATGGTTTTTAACTGCCAAGCGTCACTGTACCAAAAAACCAAAGGGAAATAACAGTCCCGGTGCGACGCCGAAGCATATAATCTAACATCCGAACGCATCAATCCTTAGTTTTGCCTCATGCTTATGCCCAAGGCAGAATAACCCCATGGAAAAATTACTGTACCGCCTGCGCGGGATCCTGGACGACAGGGGCTTGGTGACAGCTTCTTCCGAGGCAGAGCCATATCTCACTGAAAGCCGTGGTCGGTACCGAAGTGAAGCCTTAGTTATCGCCCGCCCCGTGGATACCAACCAGGTCGCAGCCATTGTGGACGCCTGTAGTGCTGAAAAGGTTTCATTGGTACCACAGGGTGGCAATACTGGTCTGTGCGGAGGGGCGGTCGCGGGGTCCAAGCAACTCATTTTGAGCCTTGAACGGCTTAATCGTGTACGTGATCTCGATCTTGCCAATAACACAATAACCGTCGAATCGGGCTGCATCCTGGCAAACCTGCAACAGCATTCGCTCAGCGTGAACCGCTATTTTCCCTTAAGTCTTGGTGCCGAGGGTTCGTGCCAGATCGGAGGGAATCTCGCTACTAACGCCGGGGGGGTAAACGTACTGCGCTATGGCAACGCCCGTGAGCAAGTACTCGGCATCGAAGCCGTCATGCCCAGTGGCGAAGTGCTTAGCGATCTAAACGGCCTGCGAAAAAATAACACCGGTTACGATCTCAAACAATTGCTGGTGGGCTCTGAAGGAACCCTGGGAATCATTACTGCGGCTGTCCTAAAACTGTATCCGTACCCCGATCACAGCGCAACTGCCCTGGTCGCATTGCGCGACCTGGAAGCCAGTATCGAATTGCTGCAAACCGCTTCGCACGCCAGTAACGGTAGCCTGTCGAGTTTTGAACTATTACCCAGACTGGGGCTGCAATTCGCCTGTCAGCATATACCTGACTGTAATGATCCGTTTGATCGCCCTCACGAGTGGTACGTACTGCTGACGCTGCAAGGCAGCGGGGCAGGTCTGGGCCTTGACACGATGCTTCAAAGCCTGCTGGCCTTGACTCTTGAAGAAAACATTATTGTTGATGCCGTTGTCGCCTCGAACGAAGCCCAGGCGGAACGCCTTTGGGGTTTGCGAGGGGGAATGGTTGAAGCCCAGCGACTTGAAGGGGGCAGTATCAAGCACGATATCTCAGTCAAGGTTTCACTGGTTCCCGAGTTCATCCAGCGGGCCGTCAGGGCAGTCAAAAACCGTCTTCCTGATATCAGACCCTGCCCTTTTGGTCACGTCGGGGATGGCAATATTCATTTCAACCTTTCCCAACCACTCGAAATGGATACTCAGGAATACATGTCATTACAAGGAGAGGTTAATCGGATTGTCTTGGATATTGTCGCTGACCTGGGCGGTTCCTTCAGTGCCGAGCACGGCATCGGGATGCTCAAACTTGAAGAGATGCAACGTTACAAAAACCCGGTATCGGTAGACCTGATGCAAAGGGTCAAAAAGGCAATCGACCCTGACGGTTTGTTTAACCCCGGCAAGGTGTTGCCCTAAGCCGATGGGCCCACCGGTAGACGCCGTCTCCTGTAGTGAAACCCTACCTCACTCTACCGAAGTATTAATTATCGGTGGCGGCATTATTGGGGTCAGTGCCGCTCTGACCCTGGCGGAACGGGGCATTCCAGTCGTCCTTTGTGAAAAAGGAGAGATTGGCGCCGAACAATCCTCCCGCAATTGGGGCTGGTGCCGCCAACAAGGCCGGGATCCTCGCGAATTACCTCTGGTAATTGCCTCTCTTGCGCGATGGGCCAAACTGGATCAGCGCACCGGGCAGGCAACCGGATTTACTCGCTGCGGCACTTTATATCTTGCTGAAAACGAACAGGCCTTGGAGGATCGGCGGGCCTGGTTAGTACACGCCCGATCATTTGATATTAATGCCCAATTAATCAACCCTGAGGATACTCGCTCATTGCTACCAGGTACGAGCCGAGCGTGGGCTGGAGCGCTGCACTGCGCATCAGATGGCCGCGCAGAACCCTCCATGGCCGCACCAGCAATTGCCCGTGCTGCGCAACGGGCCGGCGCTTTCATTTTCACGAACACTGCCGCGCGTGGGCTGGAATCTGTCGCGGGTAATTCTCAACTGGTTGTAACTGAACGCGGTGCAATTCGGGCTCAGTCTGTGCTGATAGCGGGAGGGGCGTGGTCAAGATTGTTCTGTCGGAATCTTGGCGTTACCCTTCCACAACTCAAGGTACGGTCTTCCGTGTTCAGAACAACACCACATAGTAACGGTCCGGAGTGCTGCGCAAGCGGGCCGGATTTCTCTTTCCGGAGACGCCTTGACGGAGGATATACCGTTGCTTCGGGCAGTCGCAGTCGGATTGATCTGGAAATGGTCCCCGATGCGGTCCGGTTTCTTCCGGCATACACCAGGCTTGCGTGGATGGCGCGATCTCATTTGCGAATTCGATGGTCCTCACGCTTTGCGGCCGAGTGGCGCGAGCCAAAGCACTGGGCTCTTGATACACCCTCGCCCTTTGAGTCCCAGCGTATTCTGGATCCAACCCCTTTGGCCAGCGCCATTGACCGTGCTCATTGTGGCCTGGTGCGTGATTTTCCATCGTTTCGGGGCCTCCCGATTGCGCAGCGTTGGGCCGGTATGATCGATGTGACTCCGGATGCGGTTCCAATAATCTCCAAGGTAGACAGTCACCCAGGACTCTATATCGCGACTGGATTTTCAGGACACGGTTTTGGCATCGGGCCGGCGGCAGGGGAACTCGCAGCAGACCTTGTGACCGATGGAACCCCACTGGTCGACCCGACGCCCTTTCGATTCTCTCGTTTTAGCGACGGATCACTTATTCGACCGATCGTGGGTATCTGAGAGGCCAATCTTGGGGACCGGTCCAAGCAGGTAATATCCGTGTGGCATGAGGTGATTATCCCTTTGGTGTTCCCTCAAATGGGCGGTGAAAGCCGAATAGTAGGTTGCGACCATCTGGTCTGTTAGAGCAGGGTCTGCTAAGGCCGGTGACGTTGGTAACCAACGGTGTCCCTGTCTCCGTGGTGGCAATCCCTACCACCCCGTAGTAGACCATGGTTCGCGCACTTGCCGCGCTGTATTGATGTACGATATATCTCTTGGCTGCAAAAACCTGAAGCCCCAGTCGAAATGGCAATTAGTACCAGACATGGCCAACCAGTTCTAATCAATCGGACTCGTTCGTTGCGGCAACTAGAATTAAGGGGATCTAGCCTTCTCGTACCTTGACCCGTCTTATTCGGTTTCAGTTTCTTTCTGATATTCCAACCAGTTGACTTAAGGTTTGATTAGTGAAGCCAGATTTTTGTTGTTTCGAGAAATTTTTTTCAATGCTGTTTGGGAATTTTCTTTTTTTGGTGTGGTTTTCAAACGACCGCCAATGGATCAGGTAACCGTTGATCAATAAGTTTATTTTTAGCAAAAAGAAGGAGTGCTATGAAAACGCGTTATGCAGAGGATTACAAAGCGGGTGATGTGTTCGAACTTGGTACCTATGAGTTAAGCCAGAAGGAAATCATCGAATTTTCGCAGAAATATGATCCTTTCCCGTTTCATGTCGATGAACAGGCTGCGAAAAATACGGTTTTTAATGGGATTATCTCCAGTGGATGGCTTACTGGATTGGTTTGGTTGCGAATGATGCATGATTCCTTTCTTTGCCATGAAACCACCCTCGGTTCACCGGGGCATGAAGAAATGCTCTGGCCCAAACCAGTTCGGCCTGGAGACCATTTGACAGGACTTCTAGAAATCAAGGAAAGTAAGGTGTCAGTCAGTAAACCTGATTTGGGGTTTGTTCGTTACACATCCACGTTAAAGAACCAAAACCAAGAAGACGTTTTCATCACGACCAGTACAATGATCGTGAAACCGCGCCCGGTTAAACCCCAATAGGGAGAAACAATATTTCTGAAGTCCAAGGACAACTCTTTTAACTTCCCATTCAGGATCTTTGGTTAACTTAAAAATCCCTCCAGGTATAGCGTTGATGACCCTGGGATCTTTCAATATTGGATTACTTCTGGACTGGGTAGGCGCACAGAATACCTTACTGATTTGCCTGACCGAGCGCCTGATCGCTCTGATCTTGGCCTGTTGGACCTGGTCAAAGTTAATCGCCCATCAGACGCTCCCTTCATCCGCCTTTTAAATTGAATGAACAAAACAGCTGATCTTTCATCACCTGACCAAGGACGGAGTGTGCTATGGCAGCGGACCGTTATTCTTGGCACATGTACGTTGGTAACTATCCTCTATGCCATGACAGTCACCATTGCGAATGTGTCGTTACCACAGATGCAAGGTGCGTTGTCAGTCACACAGGACCAGATTACATGGGTGGTGACCTTCAATATTGCCGCGACGGCAGTCGCCACACCTTTGTCAGGTTGGCTGGTGAGTCGTTTCGGACGCCGGCGTCTGTTGATCTATGCCATCATCGGATTTGCTATCGCCTCACTGGCCTGTGGCCTCGCTAATTCCTTGGGTACGTTGATTTTTTTTCGCGTACTACAGGGCGTTTTCGGAGCACCCCTGGCACCGGTGTGCCAGGCCATTGTCCAATCGACTTTTCCAAGGCATATGTACGCAAAGGCAATGGCCCTGTTTGGAATGGGGGTCATCATAGGACCGATTATTGGCCCTGTCGCGGGTGGTTATCTGAGTGAAGCCTACAGTTGGCGCTGGGTATTTTTTATGATCGTGCCATTTACGTTGTTGGCATTGATGGCGGTTATTATTTTCATTCGGGACACATCCACCCATACTGCTGTTCGTTTTGATTG
>JAAZZE010000149.1 GCA_014239255.1 Gammaproteobacteria bacterium | reverse complement strand
GAACCCCTGTTTCCGGCGTGAGAGGCCAGCGTCCTAACCGCTAGACGAAGGGAGCGCATAGCGCTGAACGCGCAGCGCGATGCTAACATAGGCACCTTTGGTGCGCATCGACTTGATGCGCGCATATTTTTTGGTCACCCTGCGAAAGGGTGCACTGCCACATAGGCTCCTCTTGAATAAAGCATCATCGAAGTCAGCTGTCAAAAACCGGACCGGACATCCTCCCGGGCGCCTGCAACCCACGGTGATAGCCTCATCCCGGCACGGGTTATCCGAGAAAAGCGTCAGCCCTGGTGCGCGCACCGTGGTCAGTACGTTGCAACAATCCGGTTACCAGGCCGAACTGGTCGGCGGCTGTGTACGCGATTTACTGCTTGGACAACGTCCAAAGGACTTTGATGTTGTGACCGATGCTTTGCCCGATGAGGTTCGGCAAGTATTCCGCCGAGCCCGTTTGATCGGCAGGCGCTTTCGATTGGCGCACGTGCGAGTGGGGCGGGAGGTTATTGAAGTATCAACTTATCGCGCCAAACCGGATTCTGATGAAAACGATGACTCGGCGCTGAACGAGCATGGGCGAATACTGCGCGACAACGTGTTCGGAACCCGCGAAGAGGATGTATTAAGACGCGACTTGACTGTTAATGCGCTCTACTATGATCCGGGCAGTAATACAATTTTTGATTATGTCGGCGGGTTTGACGATATCAATGAGCGTCGTTTGTGCTTCATTGGGGACCCCCAGGAACGACTCAATGAAGATCCAGTGCGCATGCTGCGCGCGGTTCGTTTCAAGACCAAGCTCGACCTGACTTTTGCAAAAGGTATTGAAGGGTTAATGGCGCAAAATGCCTACCTGCTTCGACATGTGCCGCCGGCACGCCTTTTTGATGAAGTTCTGAAAATGTTCCACCACGGGTATGCGTTGGATCTATTCAATTTGCTACGCCATCTGGGTATGTTTGCTGAGTTGTTTCCCGAAGCAGAGCGCACTTTTACCGATACTGACCTCGCACCAGAAACCGGGTTGGTTTGTCGGGTTCTTAAAAATACCGATCTGCGCGTACAGCAAGGAAAGCCGGTGATTGCCGCTTTTCTATTTGCCGGGTTGTTGTGGCGAGCTGTGTGTGCAGAGCGCGATCGCCGAATCGACCATGGGGTCGCGCCTTATCCAGCTTTGCAGCAGGCCGCGGTAGCGGTCATCGGCAGGGAAAGCCAACGGATTTCTATCCCCCGGCGCGTCAGCACTATCGTATATGAAATCTGGGAGCTGCAAGGGCGCCTTGAGAGTCGGCGGCCTCGCACTATCCATCGATTGCTGGAGAACAAACGGTTTCGCGCAGCCTATGATTTTTTGGTGTTGCGCGGCGGTGCTGGCGAGGTGCCAAAGAGCTTGGCAGAGTGGTGGACTCAAATTCAGGAACATAGCGTACCCCAGCAACAGGAAATGATAAAAACGCTTAACCCCGGGCCTGCTAAAAGCAAAAGACGTCGCCCGCGCAAGCGATCTAACGAGAAAAGCAAGCCAGCCACGTGATTGAATCCGGCTCTTCCGTTTCTGCCTGGATAGGCTTGGGAGGCAACCTGGGTGATCCCGCGGTGGCACTTCAAGACGCATTCGATGCATTGGGCCGTACTTTGGGGGTTGAACTCACCGCAGTCTCTTCGGTTTACCAAAGCGCTCCGGTCGGGCTGAGCGCCCAACCAGATTTTCTTAACGCAGTCGCCCGAGTTGACACGTCGCTTGAGCCTGGTGAACTACTTGAGCAGTTGTTGCGAATCGAAACTGAACAGGGTCGGGTTCGACTCGGTGAGCGATTTGGTCCCAGGCTGATTGATCTGGATCTGCTTTTGTACAATGAGGCGGTGCTGCAGACCGAGGATCTGACGCTTCCGCATCCACGAATGCTTGAGCGGCGATTTGTACTGGAACCATTGGCAGAACTCGAGGGCGACATGGGTTTGCCAGGCGGGCGCAGGCTGTCTGACTGCCTTCGGGCCTGTTCCGATCAACGGCTGAACAAGATTGGATCCTTACGATTTTCCTCGGAGGGTCGAATATCCTGATCGGGCCCGCTCCTTATGCCTCGGCCGGTATAGACCGCGGATGGGGATCAAACGTTAACGCCCTTTTGGTTTTTGGCTAAAAATATCTGACTCCAGCCGTCATCGTGCCTCGAGTTTTAAGGATTGCACTCGAGTGATCAGGTACAATTACACCGGCGCACGGTGCGCCTTAGCCGGATCTATTTTCTGATCACTTCTTTTGACGAATAGAAAACTTCTAGAGCCCTGCGATGCCATCTAAAACTGAATCCGGGCGAATCTTGTCCGGGATGCGACCCACCGGCCGGCTGCATCTGGGGCATTACCATGGGGTTCTTAAGAATTGGACCGCACTGCAAGATCAATCCGATTGCTTTTTTTTCGTAGCGGATTGGCATGCGCTGACGACCCACTATGAAGAGCCGGGGGTAATGGGCGCCAATGTTTGGGAAATGCTTATCGATTGGCTGGCAGCCGGGGTAGACCCGGACAAGGCGACATTGTTCATTCAGTCCCGGA
>JAAZZE010000148.1 GCA_014239255.1 Gammaproteobacteria bacterium | reverse complement strand
TTTGAAAGTTCAGTCATCTCGATTATCTCCTTTTCAAATTATGCGCCCTTTGGGCAGTACACTTCATACAGCACGCAAGAATTCAGCCGCACGATCTAATGCTATCTCAATGTTCTCGACGCTATTGGCATATGAGAATCTGATATAGCCTTCTCCGAGAGCGCCAAAGCTTGTGCCTGCAACGGTGGCGACACCCGCTTCTTCGAGCAAACGATCCTGTAGAACCCGGGCGGTCAATCCTGTCTCGCGGATGTTCGGGAAGACATAGAACGCGCCAATCGGTGTACGGCAACTTACACCGGGAAGACTGTTTAACCCCGCCACAATCACACGCCGCCTTTCGTCGAACGCCGACACCATCCCATCAACCGCATCCTGCGGTCCTTCTAAGGCAGCGATCCCGGCATACTGAGCGGCCGAATTCACACAAGAGTGGCAATTGACTGCCAAACGAGTCGCGCCTTCTACCAGCGCCTCAGGCCAGACCGCATAGCCCATCCGCCATCCAGTCATTGCATAAGTCTTACTCCAGCCATCGAGCAAAATGAGTCGATCATCGAGTTCCGGATACGACAGAAGTGACACGTGCTCCCGGTCGTCGTACGTAATCCGTGAATAGATCTCGTCACTCAATATTGCAACGTTTGGATGCTTTTCCGTCAGGCCTGATACCAGCCGATCCATCTCAGCTCTGGGTACAGCTCCACCGGTTGGATTGGCGGGAGAATTCAGAATCAATAATCGGGTGTTCTCGGTAATCTGGCTCAAGATGGTGTCAGCATCGAAAGAAAAATCGTTCTCTTCCAGCAGGCGTATGGGCACGGCCTTTGCGCCGGTGAACTCGATGACCGACTGGTAGATAGGGAATCCAGGGTTGGGGTACAGGATTTCTGCACCCGGCTCACCGAACATCAGGATTGCAAAAAACATCGTTACCTTTCCGCCTGGGACAATCACAATACGATCGGCAGAAACCTTGGCTCCCCGACGCTTCACAAGATCCTGTGCTACCGATTCGCGCAACTGTGGAATACCCGGAGAAGGGGTGTAGCCATGGTGACCGTCATGAAGTGCTTTGATCGCCGCCTCCACAATGTGCTCCGGGGTTTTGAAATCGGGCTGGCCGATCCCAAGATTAATGATGTCCTGCCCTCCACGCGCCAATACATCGGCCCGAGCCAGAACATCGAAAGCCGTTTCGGTGCCGAGCCGGCTCATTTTCTCTGCGAGTCGCAGCATGTTGTGCAGACCTATTTCTTAATCAGAAAAGTCGACCATCATACCGGACGCTGCACTTCGTGTGGTCGATCGCCGTTGACTACGCTTGAAACGGGCGCACCGCGACCTTGGTGGTACCGCTCGTTCGGCTACTTCTGCCAAATTCAAATGGTTTGATTTTTCCTTCTTTCTATCCGAAATGCACCGATCAGCGCTGTCAATGCCACCAAAGCGCAACTCCCATTAAACCCCGGGGGTTATGTTGCACACTATTAAGCCGCATGACTACCTGGCCGTTGGGGATTGCGCTTTAGCGCTGGGCCTTATTTTTCAGCACTTGCTCGGGAGCCATTAAATGCTTGAAGACATAAAGCTTATTCAATCGAAGATGTCACAACCCGATATGACACCAGCAACCGTTGCCCCCACAGACTACGGCCGGACTGGATAACTGGCGTCGCGATGACCCGGCCGGCAGACACCGCGGTCATACCACAGGGCCGAAGGCAGTACCTTCGATTTCTGAAGAGGCTATGATTTGGAAATTCTGACAGGAGAAGAGAAATGTCATATCTGAGAATTAGTGCCAACGACGGTCTGTACTATGAGCATGATGCTCCATCGGGCGCCGATGCCTCCACTTTTGTTTTCGTCAATCCGGTCTCTGGAACCGCCCAACAATGGCAGAAAGACGTTGGCCCAGCGCTCCGTGACGCCGGTTATGGCACCCTCGCTTATAACTTTCGTGGCCAACCCGACAGTCCCTTCTCACCCGGAACAGCACTTGACGACACACTAATCGCTGGGGATTTGCGCCTGATCATCGAAACCCTGGAGATCAAGCGACCGGTCTTGGTCGGGCTGTCGATTGGTGGCCTTTTCGCCACCCAGTCACATCTCGCCGGGTTGGATGTGGTTGGATTGGTCCTGATCAATACCTTGCGGCAGATCGGACCCCGTATAGCGTGGATCAATGATGCAGTGGTCCGGGTTATGGAGGTCGGCGGCCCTCAACTGATGGGCGACATCATGACGCCGCTGCTTTGGGGGCCTGACTGGCTCGCTGCTAATCGAAAGGCCTTTATCAAACCTGATACCGACTACCAACCGCTGGACAAAAAGTCTGGCGCCTATAATCTGCTGAAAAATATGGGTTCAGCCGATTGGAATGTCGATTACGAACATATCACCTGCCCTGTCCTGGTGATTATGGGCTTGAATGATCGAGTATTTTTCGACGCTGAAGTTGTTGAAAAACTGGTAGGAAGAATTCCGAATGTTCACCGAGTCGATGTCGAAAACGCCGGCCATATGCTCCCGGCTGAAGCACCACAACCACTGATCTCAGCTC
>JAAZZE010000147.1 GCA_014239255.1 Gammaproteobacteria bacterium | reverse complement strand
TCGGGCGGTCATCTCGGCCATGGCGGTAATCGACGTCGCCGGAAAAATCGACAGCCTGGTATAGACATGCTTGAACATGGGACCCGCGCCAGAACCGCAGTGCGGTCTCCATCGGGATCCGATCCAGCGCCGTCCAGCAGTTAATCACGCCCGTTCCATGAAGCGGATAGTAGGCGTGATCCTGGTGCCATGGTGTGGCGGCGCTCGCAGTACGCGCCTCCTTGATCAGTAAAAAATCATAGAGCAGCGTTAGTGCGTCAGACCCCAGTAATGCCCAGGCCAGATCGGGCGCGCGGGAATTAAATATGGCTTCACGGAAAGAATCTACCTGCTGCCAGGCCTGACTTGAAAAGGAAAAGCGGCCAGAATCTTGTGCCTTATCGACGATATCGATATCTTGACTGCCGCCCGACAAAGCCTGATCAATACCTGCCTCGATCAGCGATAACCAGGCCTTGTCATGGGCGTTTCTCAAGCAGACCACGCCGTCGCGGCGGTACGCCTCTTGCGCACAACTCCCGGGCAGCGCACGGGCGACATCAAATTCGCGGATGGGTGTTATATGCACTTGCGAATCTTGGCTCATCTCTTGCTGCCTGGTAACCCTAGATCCCACAGTTTAATATGCGCATTGATCTAAAAGCAGCGTTAGTTATTAAATAGGCGTTATGGCCAGAATCTGGAAGCAACTTCAAGCGCTCCTTGAGCCGCCAAGGCATCCTGGAGACGCCAAAAAACCGGTTAACCCAATCGATGTCGAGTTACAGGCGGCCAAGGCAGCCTGGCAAAGTGAGCAGAGTATCGTGGCTGCAACGCGCTATATCACCTTGCTGGAGTTTTCTAACCGGACCAGATAGGCGCTACATTACATAGTATTGTTAGCAGCGCCCCTGAAGATTCTGCTTTTGGAATCACTTTTTAGAAGTTTTGCTGCTGCCGCGCTCGCGCCTGTTATCCGGGGCTATCGAAAGGTGTCGGGGTAAGTGTGCGCCCTGACCTTAGGTATTTCATGCTCTCGATACTTAAATCCCCTTGCCCGGGTCAGTGGTATTGCTCACTCAACGCATCAAGTTCGACGTGGCAGGCAATCGTGTGCCCTGCACCGGCCTTACGCAGGGGTGGGTCATAACTGTTACAGACATCGTTTACAGCCGAGGCGCAGCGATTAAAAAATGGGCACCCCAAACCTTCTCCTTCGACCGACTGTGCGAGGTGATCAAGATGAGTTTTCGAAGCGACCACCCCGTCGAGCCAGTCTGTCCGCAGCTCCGGTACCGAACCCAACAGCAGACGCGTATAGGGATGAAAAGGTGGTGCCAGAACCGATGCCAGCGAGCCCTGTTCGACAACTCTGCCCGCGTAAAGGACCACGACCTGATCCGCGAAGGACGCAACCGTAGAAAGATCATGACTGATGAAAAGATAGGCAACCCCGAGATTGGCCTGCAGTTTTTTGAGAAGGTCGATAATTGCCTTACCAACGACGGTATCAAGCGCCGAAGTGACTTCGTCACAAAGGATCAGTTCGGGCTCCGCGGCGAGTGCGCGGGCAAGATTGATTCGCTGCTTCTCGCCGCCTGATAACTCTCCCGGGAGTCGGGTCTTGTAGGATGCCGGCAGTTCCACGAGTTCCAGCAATTCATCGATCCGGGATTCCCTGGCGCTGCCGTCAAGACCCATAAAGAGATCCAGGGGCCGGCCCAGAATTTCCCGCACCCGATGACGGGGGTTGATCGCGACGTCCGGCATCTGAAAGACAATCTGGATGTTCTTTAGAACATCACGGGTTCTATGCTTTGCCGCATCACGAAGTTTCTCGCCGTGGTGATAAATCTCACCCGAAACCTGCGGCAAAAGGCCGGCAATGACTCTCGCCAGAGTGCTCTTGCCGCAGCCTGACTCTCCGATCACCCCCACTACCTGACCTCGTGGAACATCCAGACTTACATCTTGCAAAACAATTTTCTTTTTCACTCGTCCGTAGCCTGCCGTCAAAGAGTTCACGCGAATGACCGAATCACTGACCGCTTGGGAATGCTCCGTACCATCAAAGGACATTGACTTGGGAGATGGCCTAACGGCCGCCATCAGGGTCTGCGTGTACGCATTCTGCGGGCGCGAGATAATCTCATCAGTCGGCCCCGTCTCCATCGTTTTTCCGTTTTGCATCACGATGATGCGGTCAGCAATCTGGGCGACCACCGCTAGATCATGAGTCACGTATATCGCAGCCGTGTTCTGACCTTTAATCAGGTCTTTGAAGGCGCTCAGCACTGCTATCTGGGTAGTGACATCCAGTGCAGTAGTTGGCTCATCGAGAATCAGGAGCGAAGGGCTCGATGACATCGCCATCGCTGCCATCAGTCTTTGTAGCTGGCCACCGCTCACCTGGTGTGGGTAACGGTTGCTCAACTGACCGGGCTCGGGAAGATCCAGGCGTTGATACATCTCTACCGCCCGGCGCAGCGCCTCATCGCGCGGCATGAGATCATGAATGACGGTGCTCTCGATCACCTGATCACCAATCTTGATGGCCGGATTGAAGGCCGCGGCTGCGCTCTGCGCCACATAGGCAACCTCGCGGCCGCGCAAC
>JAAZZE010000146.1 GCA_014239255.1 Gammaproteobacteria bacterium | reverse complement strand
GGTGCCTTGGCGGGTATTCTATCCGCTGGCGTGATCGCGCTGATCACTGCAGCATTCGGCGGTACCCGCATTCAGTGCTCTGGCCCAACAGCGCCAATGACTGCTGTCACTATCCTACTGGTGAGCGCTGTCGGCGGTGGGCTACTGGCAGACCATCCATACGTTGACCCTGACCGGTTTATCAATCTTGTTCTACTGCTTACTGGTGCCATGCTGATCGTAGCCAGCCTATTAAGGCTTGGCCGTTTTATAAAACTGATCCCCAAAATCGTCATCAGCGGCTTCATGAATGGCATTGCCTTGCTGATCTGGGTTGGAGAGTTCCGCTCTATATTCGGTATCGGAGGCAAAACAGCCTATCTGGGCAATGTCTTTGTCAACTTAGCGATAGTTCTGCTCACCTTATCGGTGATCTTTACACTTCCATTACTACTTAAAAAAGTCAGTGACCGGTTGAACTCCTTTTTCCCGGCAACACTGATAGCCATTGTGGTCGTCAGCACCCTATCAAACCTGGTTGGACTCGATGTGCAGCACGTTAGCCTGGGAGGATCGATTGGGTCGCTTACAGACATTAAGGGCATGATTATCGGCCAGTTGCCGACCGAGTGGTCCCTTGCTCTACTGATCCTGGCCGCTCCGTTCGTTGTTCAGCTCGCAATGCTGGCTTATCTGGATACATTGCTGACCTCCCTTGTTGTGGATCGTAAGGTTGAAATAATGCACGGTCACCAAGACCCCACCAAGCCCAATCAAGAACTTTGTGCACAAGGGATCGCCAACGCCGCCGTATCCGTGTTCGGTGGAATTCCAGGAGCCCAGGCGACAATACGATCGGTATTAATACTAAACGAAGGCGCCACCATGAGGCTCGCTGGCGTACTGGTTGGGATCTTCGTGCTAATTGAAATGCTGATGTTTCAAGACCTGATTAGCCTTATTCCCCAAGCTGTTTTCTCCGGCGTTCTACTTAAGGTGGGTTACGACGTTTTTGATTGGATGCCGGTACGCCAATACATCAGCCAGTTATTGCAGCCGTCGCCAACTCGACTCCCGTCAGTCGGTCATCCCGGGATGGCGCTAATCGTTGGAACAGCCCTGCTCACGGTACTGGTTAATCTCAGTGTTGCAGTCATCGTTTTCACAATAATCTTCTACCTGGCAAGAAAATTTTTTGAAATCGAAGATATGAAAATAAAAAATGCAGTGCATGATGAAAACTGACAAATAAACCATCAGTTACCCCTCATACAATATTTTCTTATACCAAAGTGCCTCCCAGATAATACGAGAGGCCATCGTCGATAAATCGCTGTGAAGCCATACCGCTGTTGATGACCGAGCAGGTAAACATCACCCCGGTTCGGACCCTCCGGTATGCAATCATGAGCAGCAGATTCTATATCCGCCAGTCAGGTATTTTAATCGAGTCGGTGATTTCCTTTAGCGCACTAACCGCTGGAACGGTTAACAAACCACTTCGGCGGCTTAACAACATAAGCCCCACTCCCAGAGCTACTCTTTAGGAATTCTGCTGACGAGCCCGCGCTGAACGGCAACGAACATATAGATTTGGTGAGATGTAACTTCGAGTTATCGTAAAGATTAACAATGAACTTACCCGCCTTTTTTGGGTCCTTTAAATCTGCATCAAACATGGACATAGATCGGCCTTTCCAAAAGAAAACTCTATCTGAACCGACTTCTGGTTCAAGCTCAATTACCTGACTACCGCCATGCTTACCCCAGGCTGCGCCCGTTAGCTTACCTTGCTGATCAACCTCTATAGAGATATGACACTTGTACTTATCTACCCATAGACCAGTAATATTGGCAAATCTTGGGTCCTCTTTGCTTATTGAAGGCAAAGCGGTTTGTGTCTGCGAAACAGCTGCGACGCTCAAGGACGCCTGCGAGGCTGCCTGTTTAGGTTGATTCGGTGTTTTTAATTTAACTTTAGCAATTGCAGCATAAGTTCCCCCAGGAAACTGATTCAGGTAGGCTCGGTACAATTCTGGATTATCAGAATCCTTTATGCTTTGCCAGAACTCAAGTTCAAACGCCTTGTGATTGGTCGATTGATTTGTTGAAACTACATCGGTTGTTTGCGCTGAGGAGACTGATTGCGTGTTGTCAACCGATGCAAGCGCAGGCTGCGTACTACCGCTGTTAACGACAAAGATATAGTCACCACGAGAAAGTTCATATTCCTGAATCTTTCCAAACTGTGGTGTCTGGCTAACGTGATTAGGAACCTCTTGTTGTAAATACAGACCAAGCTCAGTTCCACTGACATAGCCATCTCGGTTTAAATCACCCTTGCCATGCTTGATAGCATCTACAAACATTGGAGTGAAGGTGCTCTTTGCGGGAACCGTCTCACCGGCAGAGCCAGCAGTAATGAACTGGCGAACCGGCAGCGAGACTAATCTGTCTATCGCGGGTGGCCGATCCGGTAGTGCCCGACTCTTAAAGACCGTTCCGGAAAAACAAGAGTCAAAAAGGAACAGCGCATGCTTCGCTTCAGTATCTCGTGCCCAAGCCAGAACCTGACTCATAGGCAGTGCTTTTCTCTGGAATCCCCTCTCATCTTCTAGTGGGCTGGGCGCATCTACCGGTACCAAATAACCCTTGTTTCCATCGTCCCG
>JAAZZE010000145.1 GCA_014239255.1 Gammaproteobacteria bacterium | reverse complement strand
GTCGACCCACAGCGACAGCGATGTGGGCAGGCCGAGCGCCGTAACCCCGCCGATCTCCATACCGGTGAGGGTCTTGGTCTCTTGAGCTGAGGCAAAGGAGCACTTTTTGACGCCCATCTTTTTGCGCACACATTTGTTGACATCAAGCCGGGTAGTGGCGAGCACCACGCAGGCGGCGTACTGCCGGGGGTCGGATTTGCCTGCCGCGATGATCACATTGGCCGAGACCTCGGGCGGAATGCCGTAGTGCTCACAGAAGAGTGCGGTATCAGCAAGTTCGGGATCGCAATCCATCACTTGGTATTCGATGCCAAGGGCTTTCAGTGCAGTCAGCACTTTGGCAGCTGCGTCGTCTGGAGAATTATTGTGCGGATCTGTCACGGCAGGTTGTTGTCGATTAAGGTTTGAAGTGTTTGATTTTAATCAGCCTACACCATTGCGATGATATCGATCTCAATGTTCATATCCTCGTAGGCGAGGTAGGGCATTGGGATGCCGGTGGTGGCAGGCCCTGGCGGCTCAAAGTGGGCAAAACGTGCATGCAGATTGTCTTTCCAGATGCGCTCATCGGTATCTAACGCGCCGCCTGTGGCATAAAAGGTGTTGAGACGCAGCACGTGTTTAAAGTCCAGATTCATCTCGGCCAGTACCCGGCGGATGTATTCCATCGACATATTAGTCTGGGCTACCAGGTCACCCTTGTGGGCAACACTGGCATCGGGGTTGAGTGGTACCTGCCCACCCAGAAAGATAAGATCCCCGCAGCGGATGCCATGCCGATAAGGCAGGTGCACCGTCCAATCCCAGTGGTTATCCGGCCAGACGTGGCTACGGGGCAATCGCTCACCGTTGGTTGCACGCATCGCGATTACATCATTAATAATCATCACCCCTTCGGGGCGCATGGTCTTAAGGCTTAATCCGGTCGCAGCCGGGCCAGGTTCAGTGTAATAACTGCCCCGGGCGAGTGCCGGGGCTGCCCAGTCCTGTGTGTTACCCGGCTCTACATTAAAGAGGTTAGTCTTTACCGTGTCGTTGATGTCCGCACCCAACTGGCGCAGCAGTGCATCAAGACGGCGTAGCACGATATGTGATTGCGCCATTTGAATATGTTGTAATGCCTTGTGCCACAAATCGCCCACTGATAAATAGTCCGACGTTACCCCTTCTTGAGCAGCATCTGTGTTTAAAGTCCGGTTGCTACTGTAGTTGATTTCGTTGCTAACTGCTCGGCCCTCAAGGGATTCGCAAATAAACAGTGCGATTTCCCTTATCTCTTGCTAAAAGGCTACGCCATTATTGGCGCACAACTTGTGGTAGTTGTGGGTAAAACCAACTACAGACCCTGCTATCAGCGGTAATAGCCAATTCCGGAATGATGCGTACATTGTGTAGGGCTTCAATTAACTACCGAGCCACTTCTTTGTAAGCGAGATAAATAGTATTAGACGATTCACCACCCGTGTATGGGTTGGCAAAGGTCACCAGGTGAAACTTTGCAGATGCAAATACCTCGCCCAGCAAACTAACGAATGCTTCATCTGGTGGATCGTTAGACCACAGCCCAAAAACACCGCCGGGATGCAATGAGGCCGCCAGCGCAGTCAGGCCAGAGTCGGTATAGAACGTGCTATTCCCCATGTCCAGCCAGTGGCTGGGAGAATGGTCAATATCGAGCAACACGGCGTGAAACAAACGGCCCGAGTTATCCGGGTCAAAACCGCCAGATGACGCGGCCAGTTTAAAGAAATCTCCGTGTACGAGGGAACAGCGAGAATCCAGTGCAAGCTTATCCCCTAGCGGCACCAGTGCGAGCCGGTGCCACGAGATCACCGCTGCCATGGTCTCAATGACCCGCAACGAGCGAACCGCCTTATTTTCCAACACCTTTGCAGCGGTATAGCCAAGACCCAGGCCACCAACAACCACGTCGAGTTTTTCGGCATTGAGTGACTGTAGCGCGAGCGCGGCAAGTTCTTCCTCCGCCTCGACAAACAAACTGGACATCAGGAATTCCTCACCCAGTTTAACCTCGTAGAGGACCTTGCCACCCAGCCTCGGTTCCGAGCGCCGCCGCAGACTGATCGCACCCAGCGGTGTCTCGCAGTAATCGAGTTCCTCGAATTCGAACATCTACTAAAACCGACCGCAGTGTAACGATCGCTTTGGCTTAGATTTGATTTGGGGAGTCATGGCTTTTAGAACAAGGCTTTCACCTTAGGGCAGCTAAATATATCTTTTTTGATCCTCTGGCGGCCGTCTGAGTCGTATTCTGAGTGGTACCCATGCTTTTGGTTATCTGCTTAGTATCTCCACGATACATCCGTCAATTTTCCATTGGCCCCGTTTAGCCTATATAACCAACCCCCACCTGAAAATAGCTGATGTCCTACAACCGCATCTGAGCATCTGCCCACCTCTTCGCAACAGTACAAAGATGTTGGCTCTATTGCCGGATTGATTCATCACAATCTGGCATTAATTGTCGAAGGGGGCCCTGAGTGCGATAAGAAAAAAGAATGCCTTTTGGATTAGGGTGAGGCCAAAATGGCAATCAGGGGATCGGGCCGGTGATTAATAAGTTGTGAAAGGGGTCGTATTAAGGAGAGGGTGGTAGGTCGGTTTTGGGCCCACACTCTCGTGATGATATCGATCTTGATATTTATATTAGCGGACAAATCACATCATCGCCCCTTCGCACCAAACCAGGCTCGGTAATCTTACCTAGGCTCAAGCTAGTGGTAAATCGCAATACAGGGACCTGATCTGGCCAGATTACGATTTCCTACGAAGGATAACGGGGCAGGGATTTTTGGA
>JAAZZE010000144.1 GCA_014239255.1 Gammaproteobacteria bacterium | reverse complement strand
AGGGTGTCTGAACCAGAACTTCGTCCAATCCGCGATCGTATGCAGATTATCTTTCAGGAACCGCGCGCAGCACTCAACCCTCGCCGTCGAGTGGATGATGCTGTATCCCAGCCTTTATTAGCCTATGACAAGGTCTCAAATTCGCGCGAGGCACGAGAACGTGCCGCCGACCTGCTGCGCCAGGTAGGACTCGACCCCATACTGGGTCGACGATACCCGCGTGAATTGAGCGGTGGTCAATTGCAAAGAGTGTGTATCGCCAGGGCGATATCGGTTCGCCCTTCACTGATTGTGGCAGACGAAATCGTCTCCGGCCTGGACATGTCCAGCCAGGCACAGGTTCTGAACCTGCTTGACGAACTACGGCAGCAGCTCGGTTTATGCCTCGTATTTATCAGTCATGACCTGTCGGTTGTGCGAAGCATTTGTGATCAAGTGATCGTTTTGCTTGATGGAAGGGCGGTAGAGTCCGGGCCGGTAACAAGGATTTTTTCACAGCCAAGACGGCGTTACACTCAATCCTTAATCGAGGCGGTACCGCTTCCGGAACCTGACAGGGACTGGCTGAAAGCCACCACAGACATCACCGATCATGATAACAGGGGTAAAGCAATGAATATCCAGGGAAGTACTGCTTTGGTAACAGGCGCCAACAGAGGAATCGGAAGAGAACTGGTGAACGCCTTAATCAAAAATGGTGTCAAGAAAATCTACGCAACCGCGAGAGATGTTTCAGGCGTGCAGGACTTGGCCAATGCCGATCCAGATAGAGTCCACATCCTAACGCTGGATGTTACAAATGACACCTCTGTTGAGCAGGCGGCAGCGTCCTGCTCCGATGTAGATATACTGGTAAACAACGCGGGTATCAACCGGATGTCCGCGTTGCTGGCGGCAGACAGTATTGACAATGCGCGCGCTGAGATGGAAACCAACTACTTTGGTACTTTGCGCATGTGCCGGGCATTTGCGCCAGTTCTCAAACAAAACGGAGGCGGCTGTATTGTCAATATGCTCTCAGTACTCTCTCATGTCGCTCTACCGCTGATGGGATCTCTGTGCGCCTCGAAATCAGCTGGACTGAGGCTGACTGAAGGCGTGCGTGCGGAACTGGATGCCAACAACACCCTGGTGATGGCGGTTATGCCCGGGGCGGTAGATACCGATATGAGCCGCGACTTTCCACCACCCAAAATGCCTGCCTCAGAGGTTGCAACTGCAATCCTCGACGGGATTACCGAAGGGCAAGAGGAAATTTATCCGGGCGAGATGGCAAGTGGATTGCGTGCCGGTCTTAATGCAGATCCCAAAGGAGTTGAGAAAGAACTTGCCGCATACCTTCCCGGCTGAAGGTCGTTAGCCAAAGCCAGGATATACCTTGTGCCGACCTAAACTTTGTAGACATTTCGCTAATTGCCAAGCCAGTTCGCATACACTTCGCTTTGCAATCGTACCCTAGACTCGAAAAACCATAAGGAGAAAAATTGATGACCTTGAAACGAATTCAGATCGGCGAACGCATGAGCCAGGCGGTGGTTCACGACAATACGGTCTATACGGCAGGACAGGTTGCACTAGAAGCGCCTGGCACCGACGCTGCGGAACAAACCCGCAATATCCTCTCTCGAATAGATGCTCTGTTGTCTGAAGCCGGTACCGACAAATCACAAGTGATTTCGGCGACGATCTGGCTCTCGGACATGGACACCTTCAACGAGATGAACGGGATTTGGGATGCATGGGTCACCCCAGGCGCAACACCAGCACGTGCTTGCGTCGAAGCGAAACTGGCAGCACCCCAATTCACAGTCGAGATAGCAGTGATCGCGGCACTGGACTGAGTTCCGAATACGCCTGATGCGAATCGCGGTTCTGGGTGCAGGCCTCGCTGGGATCACCAGCGCCTGGGAGTGTCTGCGTGATGGTCACGATGTTATTGTGCTTGATCGCGCCGACACGCCGGCTAATTTCACCTCCAAGGCCAACGCCGGGTTGATTGCACCCGGCCACGCCTTCGCCTGGGCATCTCCCAAAGTGCCGGGCATTATGCTGCGGTCTTTGTGGGCGCGTAACCAAGCGATCCGATACCGGCCCAGCTTTGATGTCAGGCAATGGCGCTGGTTGTCACAGTTTCTACGACAATGCACCACCAATCGAGCAAGGGTCAACACACTACGCAAGGCCCGCCTATGCCTGTACTCTCAATCACGACTTCAACTGGTCACTACTGAAACTGCCTTTCCATATGACCGTAATACGGGAGGATTGATTTATTTCTACCGCTCAGCCCAGTCTTTTGAGGCGGCAGCTATCAAGAGCGAAATACTTGCCGGCCAAGGGGTACGCATCGAGAGTCTCGATCGGGATCAAGTCATCGCCCGTGATCCTGGTCTGGCCGATGCACGCGATATCATCAGCGGCGCACTATTCGTGCCTTCCGATGAGAGTGGCGATGCTCGCCTCTTTACCGACTCACTGGCAAAACGCTGCGTAGAACGCGGAGCCCGACTGCAAATGCAAACTGAGATCACTGGCCTCCAGACTGAAAGCGGCCGTGTCACTGCCATAACAACCAGCCAGGGGCCTGTTTTCGCCGATGCGTTCGTGCTGGCACTGGGAGTATTCAGCCCGAACCTGCTGCATCAACTCGGCGACAGGATACCTATCTACCCGGTAAAGGGATATTCTGTCACCCTGCCCTCCGGAGCCGATCATTGCCTTCCTAAGCTCGGTGGAGTGGATGAGGACAACCTGCTGGCCTATTGCCCGATGGGTAGCCGCCTTCGTATCACAGCGACCGCCGAGATTGGCAATTACAATACCGCCTATACGCCGGATGATTTTCGGACCATGTTGTCCAAGA
>JAAZZE010000143.1 GCA_014239255.1 Gammaproteobacteria bacterium | reverse complement strand
CTGCCGTCACTTAAGGTGTGGCGGATGGCATGATAGGTGTTGTTGCCTGTCTCAAGGCTGGCCGCGAGGATTGGGCCGTTACCTACTTTCTTTTCGTCAAGAAATCTTTCTTCGTAGACCAGCGTTAATAGATCTCCTTTGCGAATGTCAGTCGAGAAATCTACTTGCCATTGAAAAATATCGGCCAGACGGTACGTTACCGAGTCGGGTAGCTGGGTGCGGCGGGCGCTTTGGTATAGGGAGTCGGTGATCTCAATGACCACCTCGCGCTGCTTAATCTGAAACTCCCGCTCGACCATCTCGGCTTGGTAATGGTCGTCCGCTGATTCGATTCGCAGATAATGCGCACTGTCCGGCTGATACTGCAGTGACAGCAGGTCGTCGCCATCGCGACGGATTTTAAGAAAAGGGCCGGGCCGAAGATTGCTTAACGGTTTTGCGCCATGCAACTTGCTGATCGTAATTGCCTGGGCCGGATCCAGATCCAGACGCTTGAAGATGCGAACGAGAGAGTCGCCTTTGACGATCTCAATAAGTTGCCACACCGGCACTGCTTCGGGCGTTGTTGTATGAGCGGGGATTGAGCTTATAACAGCGCCGGTGGCAGCGGCCGCCGTAGGCAGGACTGAATTATTCACAGCGATATTCGCGGCAGAACTGACAAGTTCTATTGATCGATCAGAAGTTTGGTCTGAAATGGAAATAGAAGGGCCGGCTGTCGCCCCTATCAATAAATTAGATGCATTAATATCTTGCGCGCCCTGAACCTCGAATACCTTGGTCACCACAAGTGCTGAGGGAAGTGGATCGCGCTCAAGGACACTGGCGACTTGTGTTTCCAGCGCATTTTTTGAGCGTTGAACCGAAGCGTCTGGCGATCCGCCCAGCCAGACAGCAACCCCAACAGCAATAACCAGGGTTGCCACCCAGTGCGAATGCCGCCCTAGGGGCCGCGACCGACTGCGCGTAGAGCGAGTCAGGTAACGCAGGTCCTGGTCAAAAATTGGAGATTTTTTGCTGATCATATTGGGGTACACAAAAAAAAAGCGCTTCCTGCGCTAATCCAGGCGCTACTGTACCTTTACCTTACCCATTCGTCAAAATCATTTCCGCTCTGATCTTAAAGTAAATACTGAGGTTGGTCTGTAATGGAGGCCGTTGTCGTTTTAAAGTACCAAGCCCAAGGCGCGGGTGAACAACCGGCATATGAAGTTTTTGCTCTGGTTCTAAATCTGGAGCCGTAAGCCTTCTTTTGGACCAGAGAACTCTCAAAGGTGCCATTATCCTCAGATAACGTGAAAGTGACGCAAGGCAACTATTTTGACCGACTCAAGAACTGATAGTGTGCGCTTCGGTCTGATATAAAAAGGTGGAACTGGCTTGAACATGCCTGATTTGGTAAAAAATCCTCTGGCTAAGGCCCCCTATGTGTCAAATCCATGCGCCCATTTTGTTGCTCCAAAACGAATACCGTTGAGCGATTAAAGCGGTATCCATTTGGACTGAGGACAGGTCGGTTAGAATTCGCGCAGTTATGACTGCTAAAAAAAATAAATTGGATCCGAAGACGGTGTTGGCTGAGATTCGTCGTGGTGCGGATGAAATCCTCCTTGAGGATGAGTTGATCGACAGACTGTCTAAGGATCGGCCATTAAGAGTTAAGGTAGGCTTTGATCCGACGGCACCAGATTTGCACCTCGGCCATACCGTGGTGATCAACAAAATGCGTCAGTTCCAGAAACTGGGCCATGATGTGATTTTCCTGATTGGCGATTTCACAGGGATGATTGGTGATCCCAGCGGTAAGAATACGACTCGCCCGCCATTAACGCGCGAAGAGATCGAAGCCAACGCAGCAACCTACAAGTCACAGGTTTTCAGAATTCTTGATCCGGAGTCAACCATCGTAGAGTTCAATTCACGCTGGTCCAACGATCTTGGCGCTGAAGGTATTATTCGGCTTGCGTCGCGACACACCGTCGCACGTATGCTGGAAAGAGAGGATTTTTCTAACCGGTATCGCAATGGCCAGCCTATCGCAATCCACGAATTCCTTTATCCGTTGATGCAGGGTTATGATTCTGTAGCCTTAAAGACTGATGTGGAGATGGGCGGAACCGATCAGAAGTTTAATCTGCTGGTGGGGCGTGAACTGCAAAAACAATACGGTCAGCCCAGCCAGGTGGTCTTAACTATGCCATTGCTTGAAGGTTTGGATGGTGTGCAAAAGATGTCCAAGTCCATCGGCAACACGGTCGGAATCACGGATGCACCTGATGAGATGTTCGGCAAGTTGATGTCAGTTTCGGATGAGTTAATGTGGCGTTATTTTGAGTTACTGAGTTTTCGCCCGCTCGAAATTGTGACAAAACTGCGCCAATCAGTTGACGAAGGTGCAAACCCGCGTGATATCAAGTTTGAGTTGGCATCTGAGATCGTTGCACGTTTCCATTCTTTGGCCGATGCCACGGCCGCACAGCAGAGGTTTGTCGAGCGGTTTTCGCAAGGAGCAGTACCTCAGGATCTTGCCGAAAATTGTATTGCGTCCGAAGGCGGTAGCCTGGCGCTGGCCAATGTCATTAAAAGTGCAGGGCTCGCAACCAGTACCTCCGAAGCGATGCGACTGGTTACTCAAGGGGCGGTCCGCCTGGACGGGGAGCGGCTGCGCGATCCCAAAGCAACCCTGGCGAAGGGCACCAGTGGCATTTTGCAGGTAGGCAAGCGTCGCGTCGCAAGAATCCGGATTGCCTGACCGGTTTTCATGGGGTTGAAGTAGCCTTGTCCCGGGGCCATTATGTGGTCGATAGGGGCGAAACCTCGGATCCACCAAGGTTGGAGCAAGAATCCAGTTTATTGCCGACTAAAATGGCTAAAAATCAACGAAAAACGTTGACCGCCCAGGCT
>JAAZZE010000142.1:1078-3089 GCA_014239255.1 Gammaproteobacteria bacterium | reverse complement strand
TGAAACGATCTGTCGAGGCATACAAACAGGTGTTGCTGCAATGGACTCGTGACCAGGCCCCGCTGCACTGGGCCGCAACCTTAAACAATCTTGGTACCGCACTTCGAATGCTGGGCGAACGCCGCAAGAGTCCCCGAACGCTGGAAAAGTCGGTCGCGGCCTACCGCAATGCGCTGGCAGAAAGAACCCGCGAGCGCGTACCCCAGGATTGGGCCATGACACAAAATAATCTTGGCGCTGCACTGCAAAAACTTGGGGAGCGAGAGGAGAATACACAGATACTGGAGCACGCTATCGCCGCCTATGAGGACACGCTCAAGGAATGGACTTATAAGCAAATGCCAATGGCCTGGGCCATGACAACCGCCAACCTTGCGGTTGCGCAAAAAACCCTCGCTCAACGGCTAAACGATGCGAGCCTTGCTCGCGTGGCCTTGACTGGATTCGAGGGCGTCGCGCAAGTTTTTCGCAGTGCCAGTCATGCGAAGTACTATGAATTCGCCACTGAACAAGTGGCTAAGACACAAAAGATACTTAAGGGACTGGGCGATTAAGAAATTAATCTCCCGTTGATCGCCCACTGATCACCCACTAAAACCTAATCCGGCTACTGATCGCCAAACAAATCGCCACTACGGTTTCAGTGGCCCCATCGTACCCCTTTAATCAGTCATTCTTCAAAGGGAAAGTCTCCCTAGCCCGCCTGTGAGTAGGCTCCCATACAGTCATGAATCACTTCACTCAATCTGACAGGTCGAGTTGATGTTGGCGATATAGGATAAAACTGACATCGTCGGGTTTTGACGGTAGACCGGCAACGGGTGTGCTCATACGGGTGATCACGGTATCGGCAAGCCACTTTGCTGCCTGCAGTAGTGAACCTACCCGAATTGCCTCGACAACCTCCGAGACAAAAATATTGTCCCAAAGCCCATCGCTGGCCACCAACACGGTATCACGTGGCGCCAACTCCAACGGCCCTGTCTTCTCCAGCCATAGCGCAGGATCTCCCACCATATTATTCAGCAGATGCCGACGCGGATGAAACAATGCCTGCTTCTCATCCAGTATGCCATTAGCCTCACTGATGCCCACCGGTGAGTGACATTGGGTTTTGAGCTTAATCCGGGTACGCTGACCCACCACCAGTGCTGCTGAGTCACCGGCGTGGTAGCTGGTCAATGAATTTTGAGAAATCTCGACAATAGAAATCGTGGTTGCGCTGCCAGGCAGTCGCTCGAGCAATGCCTGGTTGGCCCTTTGGATACGCGCTTCGATCACCGAGTCGTTGTCTTGTGATCGGGGTTCACCCAGCATCTCGATAACCCAGGTCGCAGCCTCACGTCCCCGTGGCAAGCCTCCCACGCCATCGGCAACCGCGAGCCACGCTCGGCCCGGCCCGAGCTGAAAAATGCCCAGGGCGTCCTCGTTGCCGTGCGTGCGGCCTGCGTGGGGGCGAGTAAAGACTACGGCTTGACCGCATGACATTGTGACAGGCTGTGGGAATTCCAGGTTGGCATCGGCCAACAATACCAGTGAGCCTGGGGCGGAAGACGTGTTCATGTGTCGGGGAGCAAACTACTGCCACTCCATCATTTCCAGATGCTGGCAAAGCTGGCCTGCACTTCGAAACTCGCGGGCGATGAGTGAACGCTTGAGTCCCTTGCAGATATCCTTGACTTCTTGTGGCTGACGGCGGTACCAGCGCTGACCGCCCAGCGCATCGTAAAAAATACGAATCAGATCAAATACGTCGTGCTGTATATTTTCCGCGTTGGGTGACCCCCAACTGAACATATCCAATAATTTCAACTCAAAGCCCAGTCCGTGGCGTAACACAATCACGTTATCGGTATGTAAATCGCCATGATATTCACCCACGTTATGGATAAGCTCTATCCCCACTGCCAACGCATGCAGCAAGTGCACCGCCTGGAAAGGGTTAAGGCGACGTCCCGACTGGCGCTTGAGGAAATCAGACAACAACTCACCTTCGACGAATTCCGATACC
>JAAZZE010000142.1:0-1045 GCA_014239255.1 Gammaproteobacteria bacterium | reverse complement strand
GTATCCCGCGTGTGGTATTGAATCACGATCGGACAGTGGCGCAACTTGTGCAATTTGCGCGCATAAAAACGCAATGCCCGGTTACCCAGATTGCGCCTTGGAAAAAATATCTTCACCGTGCGCTCGATACGTGTGCCGCACTCACGAACCAGGTATACCTCACCCTCCCAGCCGGACCCCAGTCGTGACACAACCTCATACTTACCCGCCAGCCGTGTCCCGCCAGACAATTTGAAACTACTGATACGCGGTGCTTTGGCTTTCATGGGCAAGTATTAGATCGATTCATTGCTGAAAGTCCAGAACCATCTGGCGATGATCTATCCCCGCATCGATAAACACATCGCCCTTAGGGACAAAACCGGCTCGCTGATAAAACGCCATCGCCGATAACTGCGCACCCAGACTCACACCGGCTAAGCCCTGAGTCCGGGCTTCATTGACCAACGCATCCAACACCGCCCGACCCACCCCCTGTTGACGCATATCCGAGCGCACTGCCATGCGTCCGATCTTGCCAGACGCCAGCATTCGTCCGGTACCAATCACCTGGTAATTATCGATCAGCGCAGCCACGTGGCAAGCGGTATCGTCCTCTCCATCGATCTCCAGTTCCACCGGTACGCCCTGCTCTATGACAAATACCTGATAACGAAGAGCCGAAAGGCGCTCAGCATATTCATGCCAATCCACAATCTTTGCCTGGTAAACCATAAACGGAAGGTCTCTTTTATGCTGGGTCCAAAAACGATTCCGAGGCATTCATATCGCCCAAGATCAGTCGCACTTTAACAGTACCCCTCTGATGGTTAGCAACTGCAAGTAGCCAATCACTTGGCCGGATGCTTTCAATGGAGCACGTAGTCAAAGCGATCGAGTAAAAGGTATTTGACTCGGTTGACTAGACCGAGGAATCACCGCTTTGCAGACTGAAGTGAAAACCGGCAACCGGCCAACTAAAACGCCTGAAAAAGCTAACGGCGCGGGGGTTCCTCGTTGTCGCTCAACTCATCAAACTGGGCAATACCCTCGTCCAGTTCACGTT
>JAAZZE010000141.1 GCA_014239255.1 Gammaproteobacteria bacterium | reverse complement strand
GCTCTATCATGGTGCCTACTTTTGCGTTGATCTGCCTGGCGCGCTGGGGGCGCCAGGGCCTGGTTACCCGCCGCCCAGGAGCCCACTTGCTACGCGCTGCATTCAACCTAATAGCCTTTCTCAGTTACTACTATGCCATTTCCCGAATGCCTTTGGTTGATGCGCTCTCCATCGCCTCGGCCTATCCACTTATCCTGACGCTCCTCTCAGGGCTGGTATTGGCTGAAGTTCCTAATGCGCGGCAGATCATGGCAATCCTCGCAGGTTTCGTTGGCGTCCTTTTTATCATCCAGCCTACAGGAGACGAAGTCGACTGGATCGGCGCCAGTGCAGCGCTTTTCGGCTGCTTGAGTTTTGCGGCTTTAGCCATACATACCCGCCACCTCTCGAAAACTGAATCCTCAGAGCTTATGCTGCTGACGGGTGCGGGCTGCATATTGGTGCTGTCTTTGCTGAGTGCGCCCTTTACCTGGTCTCAGCCATCCTTTGACGATTTAATACTGATGCTGGGCCTGTCAGTTGCCGCTCTGTTCGGTCAGTATGCACTGACCAACGGCTTTCGTTATGCGCCGGTATATCTGGTTGGCGCCCTGGAATACACAGCGCTGGTGTGGGCCGCGATCTGGGGTTACCTGCTGTTTCACGATGTGCCAACCGTTGTGGTGATGATCGGTGCCGCTATTGTTGTCAGCAGCGGCCTTGCTGTGGTTCTGAGCGAGCGTAACAAACCCGGCTAAATGGGTCGTAGAACGCGACAGTTTCTTAAATAGAATAAATCTGACCAATCACGCTTAACATTTGAGTTGAGTTGCCGTTGAGAGGGGTTTAGGCCATTTTCGAAAGATTTTCATCAACCCGTTTCGCGGTGTGCTACGAACGCTTGCCAACCTGCGACAGGTATTCATCCAGAATCTGATTGAACCGCTCTGGCTGTTCCCAGAACATCATATGACCTCCAAAGGCTTCGATCCGGGCTGTGGGCGTATTGATTTCAGCCCATCCGGATACCACGGTGTCCTGCTCTGCTCGAACCACATACAGCAGCGGTAAGGAATCATTCAGCGCTACAAGGTCATCGCGGAAATCTAGGAAATTTGCTGTGGCATTTAGAAGGCTGGCGTGGTGGTTCGGGGTTTGGGCCAGAGTACTGGGGCCTTCCAAGTCTTCTGAGGGTCAGGAGGTGTACTATCTTGTGGAGTGGTTGGCGCCGCAATAACCGGTACCGCGATTATGGGGACGATGACTTCAGGTAGTATTCAGTTTGTTGGCAGTTTTTTCTGGAGTGCAGATGCAGTGGAGTGAATTCGCACACTGGGGCGAAAAAATTATCGAGTGGGCAACTGACTACCGTCAAAACATTCGCCAGTACCCCGTGCGCGCCCAATGTGCTCCCGGGGAAATCAGGTCGCAGCTGCCATCCATTCCTCCCGAGGAGGCTGAGGCAATGGATGCCATCATGACTGACTTTGAGAAAATTGTGATGCCCGGAATGACACACTGGCAGCATCCACGTTTCTTTGCTTATTTTCCCGCCAATGCCGCGCCGCCATCGATATTGGCGGAGATGCTGGTGTCCGCGATGGCCGCGCAGTGCATGTTGTGGCAAACGTCACCCGCTGCAACTGAGATGGAGCAGGTCATGGTGGATTGGTTACGCCAGGCCCTTGACCTGCAGGATGGTTTTACTGGCGTTATTCAGGACAGCGCTTCATCGGCCACGCTGTCGGCGGTCCTGACGATGCGGGAGAGAGCTACTGGTTTTACCGGGAATCAAAAGGGGCTGTTCGGGCAGGGAAGAGTGCGGATTTACTGTTCTGATCAAGTGCATTCGTCGGTTGATCGTGCATGCTGGATTGCCGGAATTGGCCAGGAAAACCTGGTTAAGCTGCCCAGCTCCGGACCCCTACACAGCCTTGATCTCGAGTCATTGAGAGAGGCTATTGCAGCCGACCGCGCAGCGGGGCTGTTGCCCGCGGGAATTATTGCAGTCACCGGAAGCACCAGTGTTGGTGCTTCCGACAGGCTTGAGGAGATTGTAAGGATTGCCGGCGAGGAGAATCTGTACACCCACTTGGATGCTGCCTGGGCGGGAGCCGCCATGATCTGTCCTGACTTACGGGCTTCCTTGTGGGAGGGGGTAAGTGGCTTTGACAGTATCGTCTTTAATCCTCACAAATGGCTGGGAGCACAGTTCGACTGTTCGGTACAATTTCTTAAAAATTCGCAGATGCAGTTGGATACTCTGCGCATTACGCCTGCCTACCTGGCGACAAGTCATGAGGACATTACTAATTTCTCCGAGTGGACCATCCCCCTCGGTCGGCGTTTCAGGGCTTTGAAGCTCTGGTTTTTGATTCGTTCCTATGGCCTGGAAGGTCTTCGAACCCGACTTCGCAATCACGTTGTTTGGGCGCAGGAACTCTGTGAGCGCATCCGCAATACCCCGGGCTTTCATATTGTGACCGAGCCCGTGCTGAGCCTGTTCTCGTTCAGGTGTGAGGGTGACGATGCGATGCAGCAGGCGCTCGTCGATGCGATAAACGACGACGGACGTATCTACCTCACCCAGAGCACATGGCAGGGTTCAAAGGTGATTCGATTTCAGGTGGGTCAGTTTGATACAACAGCGGAGGATGTAATGCTGGCCCACGCTGTGATTGAGGAAATCTATTCCGGTTTAAGCAAATGAGCGCTTTTTTACCCCGACTTGGGGGATTTTTCTCGCTGGGGTTGCATGATTTGGTTCTGTCGCGATGTTTGTGGTCATGAAGGTTTCAAGTTTTCTTTCAGATTGGGCGAGGCTTGGGTATCACTACGCGCCTCTAAGCATGACTTAAACCACAAACCGGATTAAATGGACAGGCAAGGGCCTACCTTACCTCTGCTCACATGTCACAAACCCCGTCGCATCCAGCTGCATATGGAACCACTGGTCATCCAGTCTCTTGGATATTATCTGGCTTTGCCTCAAGGCATCACGATAGTGCCTTGTCTTCAGAGCAAGCACGATGCGAGGCTTTGGTGTGTCTGGTGGCGGGGGTGCGGGTAACGCATCAGTGTCTAACCACACAACCTGTGTACGGTACATACGGAT
>JAAZZE010000140.1 GCA_014239255.1 Gammaproteobacteria bacterium | reverse complement strand
GGTGATGCACAGGTCGGCCAGCGGGTAAACATTGGTGCTGGTGTGATTACCTGTAATTACGATGGCGCCAACAAGCACCAGACCGACATTGGTGACGACGCTTTTATTGGCTCGAACACTGCACTGGTTGCACCAGTGACGGTGGGTGACGGTGCAACCATTGGCGCCGGCTCTGCCATCAGCCGCGATATACCTCCCGGCCAGTTGGTCCTGACCCGTGCTGACCAAAAGACCCGGGACGATTGGCAGCGCCCGCAAAAGAAAAAAGACTGAATGCGTTCATATCTGCTCGACGGCAACAGGCTCGTCATCGAAAAACCATGACTCGGGGAAAGACGCTATGTGCGGGATAGTCGGCGCGGTAAGAAACTCGGACGCCAGCGGTTTTTTGCTTGAGGGATTGCGCCGTCTGGAGTATCGCGGTTATGACTCGGCTGGCGTCGTCATTATCAACCAGGACGGCGATCTGGAACGCGCTCGTACCGTAGGCAAGGTTGCCGAACTTGAGCAGGCGTTGAACCAGGCTCCGCTGGTGGGGATGACGGGTGTCGCCCATACTCGCTGGGCCACACACGGCGGTGTCACCGAACCCAACGCCCACCCGCATATCTGTAACGACACCCTGGCGTTGGTCTGCAACGGGATCGTCGAGAATCACGAGACTCTTCGACAAAAGCAAAGGGAAGCGGGCCTGGCATTCACTTCACAAACTGATACTGAGGTCGTGGTACACCAGGTGTACCTGCATCTGCAAAAGGGCCTGGACCTTGCTGATGCTGTGCGCGCAACTATGAAAGAACTTGAGGGCAGTTTCGCCCTTGCGGTTGTGCATGCGGGTGAGCCAGACCGGTTGGTGGCAGCCCGACAGGGCCCCCCTTTGCTGCTGGGTCGTACCGACGACGAGTCTTTTATCGCGTCCGATATTAATGCCCTGCTGCCTGTGACACGCCAGTATCAGGTGTTAGAGAACGGCGATGTTGTCGACCTGCGAGGTGCGAACTGCCTGATTAAAGACCGCACAGGCGTAGTGGTCGATCGATTGGTGCATACCAGTTCCCAGTCAGGCGATAGTGTTGATCTGGGTGAGTATCGTCATTTCATGCAAAAGGAAATTCATGAACAGCCCCGCGCCGTGGCTGACACGCTGGAAGGTCGATTACAGGGTGATCAGGTGCTGGAAGACTCTTTCGGTCGCGAGGCCTCCAGGATTTTCGACGCCACGCGCCAGGTGCGCATTATCGCCTGTGGCACCAGCTACCACGCGGGGCTCGTGGCGCGACACTGGTTGGAATATGTCGGAGTCTCTTGTGAGGTGGAGGTCGCGAGCGAATATCGCTACCGTCGACACGCGTCTCGTGAGGGCACCTTGGTGGTTACTATTTCTCAATCTGGCGAAACCGCCGATACCCTGGCGGCGCTTGAAGAAGCCAAACGCCAGGGAGTAGCGGGTTCCCTGGTTGTCTGCAACGTACCCGAGTCTTCGTTGGTGCGCGAGTCCGATCTGGCTTTCATGACCCATTGCGGCCCGGAGATAGGCGTTGCCTCGACCAAGACCTTTGTCAGCGCAATGACGGGTTTGCTACTGCTGGCACTGGCGCTATCGCGACGCCAGGGCTTCGACTCAGGGTTCGAGGCCCACGTGGTTCATCAGATCCGCACCTTGCCTGCAGCTCTTGAGTCGGCGCTTGGCATGGAGGCTGCTATCGCAAATATGGCCCAGGCTTTTGGCGACAAGGAGAACGCACTGTTTCTGGGGCGCGGCGCACATTTCCCTATTGCGATGGAAGGCGCACTCAAACTCAAGGAGATCTCCTACATCCATGCCGAGGCTTACGCTGCCGGGGAACTTAAACACGGCCCTCTGGCGCTGGTCGATGAGAGAATGCCGGTAGTCGCTGTGGCGCCCAATGATCTTCTGATTGAAAAACTGAAATCGAATCTTGAGGAAGTGCGCGCACGCGGCGGCAGACTGTACCTCTTTGCCGATCCGGCATCAGGCTTGACCGAAAGCGAGGATGTTCAGGTGCTGCATGTGGCGCCGGTGGACAGCGCCATCGCACCGATCATCTACACAGTCCCCTTGCAGTTGCTCTCCTACCATGTCGCTCTGATTAAGGGTACCGATGTGGACAAGCCGCGTAACCTCGCCAAATCAGTCACAGTGGAATAGTTTCGCTGTGGGGTAATAAATCCCCGCAACATAACACAGATGTCTATTTCACCTTTGTCCTGAAACTTCGTGCATCTAATCTCTGGGTTGCACCCTATTCTTCGTATCAGCAGTTCCTATACGACACTATCGTTAGACATCAGAAGAACGGGTGGAACTATCAACAGATCGCAGATTGGTTAAACGAGAACGACTACAAGACACCTCGTGGGCATAAGTTCTTAAATGCCCACGCACAATCTATCGTCAAGAAGAAGCATTTGAGAGATGCCAGATTGACGAAAAGATACCCCCCAAAACTATCAGATTTCGCAATATCCTTCGTGGATAAAACACCGATTAACCAAACTACTGATTAACAGATTAACTTGTAGTTCGTCTTAACACCCTTTGTATTTCTTACGAATACATTCACGGGCAAGTTCTTGTGCCTTTTCTATTTGGGTAGGAGTCATTTCTTTGGCAACCGCGTCTCGCACTTTACCCCCGTTCTCTTCTCCATTGGAGGCAACAACATTCCACCACATATGAGCATAAACATAGTCCTGTGAAACACCTTCTCCTTTGTAATACATCACACCCAGATTGTATTGGGCATAGGCAACCCCCTGTTCAGCAGCAAGGGAGAACCATTTAACTGCTGTCTTATAGTTCTGTGGAACACCTTTTCCGTTGTAATACATCTGACCCAGATTGTTCTGGGCATCAGAATACCCCTGCTCCGCAGCAAGGGTGAACCACTTAATCCACAGCGCACCAAAAAGACTGCACGAGGCCGTAGCAAACCTACCTGAGATCGGAGTCAGTTAGGTACATTTTAGCTACAGTAGGAAAACCCAGCGATGGATGGATTCGCTAAGTCATTGAAAAGATGGTGGGCCCGGAAGGACTCGAACCTTCGACCAATGGATTATGAGTCCACTGCT
>JAAZZE010000013.1 GCA_014239255.1 Gammaproteobacteria bacterium | reverse complement strand
TGCGATTCGACCTAATTGGGCGCCAGAGGTATGCATATGGCTATGGTACTTCTGCAATCGCATCCAGTTCACGAAAGCGGGGCATATCAGATTTTTGCACAAATGTTGTGTGTGCGACCTCATGGCGAATACCGGAGTGCCCGTTAGTCTCGCGGGTAACTGCGATACCATCCAAAGCGGCCTGTACGGCTCGATCACCAACCGCATGCATCTTGACAGTCAACCCAGCCTGGTCCATCTCAGCAATTTGCTTCTCGAGTTCTTTTGGTGATATCCGTAGCAATGCTTCTGGATCATGCTTGGCAGGATCGTAATTAACATCGCAACACGGGACGTATGGGTCCAAGAAAGCGGCTGTTCGACTTGGTGCAACACCATCGAGGAATAATTTACATCCGTCAGGATGATGGTGTTTTGTACGGTAGTCACGTCGCAGCCGAAGGACCTCTTCTAGCTGCAATATGTCATTGCTCATCGGAGAACTACGAGCGATGTGACTAAAAGCGTGCAGTTTCAATGCATTATCTTTATCAGCGCGAGAATAAGCATCCAATTCTTTTTCAAAAGCCATCGGCTCCTTAAATGCGGTTATTCCGTACGAATGAAAATTGTCCACCATGTACTGAACGGCCCGTTTGCGATCCTGATCAGTTAACGGGTTAAGAACTCGTACGAGCCCCATTGCCGATTCATGCAGTAGTCCATTTGGATTGCCATGGTGATCCCTGACGATTGTGCCAAGCGGCGGATCGGGAGTATCTAACCCGATCTTCGCAAGCCTTAAAGCTGCGCTGTTCGCCCATCCACTGTGCTTGGTTACATCACTGAACAAGACTGGGTGCTCTGGGACCAGGCGATCAAGGAACTGACGAGGTGTTTCTTGCAAATCATCCCGTAACTGGGTGAGGTGCTCCTGTCGCCAGGGTCCTCCAATCAACCACATATCCTTGGGCGAATTGACTACCTTCGCAAGCAGCATGTCCCTGATCTCATCCAAAGTTGCCTGGTAACCAACAAAGCACTCAAATAGATCGCGCACGGCACCCCATAATGAATGCACATGACTGTCAATCAATCCAGGCATGACAAATTTTCCTGCCAAATCCACAATGATTGTATTTGGTCCTTGAAGGTCTGCAAGGTCAGATCCGTCGATACCCAGACCTCGAATCCTACCGTTGGAGACTGCTAGCGACGATGCCCAAGGCCGATCATCAAGCATCGTCCTGATGCGGCCATTGACCCAGATTGACTCTGCAAATTGATTCACGAGTAGACTCTAAATGTTAGCGCTTGCGGATTTGTTGATAATAATCGATGAACCCACAACGCATCAGGACTAAATGCTCGAAAGTGCCTCTCACTCTTTAGGTTACGGTATTTAGGTTAAAGGGGTAATGCCACCGGGGTAACTGCCGGTCTAAAATAAGGATGCATGGATCTTCCTGCTGGCAGGTGATCAAATAATAAGGGTATAAAGCACAAATTTTAGAAAGATTGGTCGGTTGTAGCGGGTTGTACTAATTTTTCTGGCCAATTTCCACCTTCATCAGGAGTTGCAAGATCCAAAGGTTTTACCGGTAGGCATGAAGACTAATTTTTCAGTAAGCATAACCAAACAGTTAGCCGGTGGTATTGGCCTGCTTTTTTCCTGTTTTATCATTTACTCGATTACCATTGCACTGATAGACGAGGCGACAGTACGTTTTGTCGCCGTCGCCGTCGGTTTCGTGGTTGCCTTAATGGCAAATCCACTAGCAGACCAAATTAAAGCCAACCACTTGCGATCCCTTGGATGGGCGGTAGATGTGGTACTGGTTGCATCGTTCTGCTATTCGACCTGGTGGTTCTTTGAAATTAAAGAACAACTCTGGACTGGGTTCTATATTGGAACTCCCGAGAATTTGTTCGCTGGGGCGTTGGGGTTATTAGGCGTACTTGAGGCAACCCGTCGGGCCTGGGGTTGGTCTTTGATCATACTTGCGGTTTGTTTCGTTTCCTTTGGTTTTGCTGGGCCCCACCTACCTGGAGTTCTGCAGCATTTTGGAATGGATCTGAGCAATTTCATGCAAATTGCGTGGTACTCCTTCGATGGAGTCTTCGGCCGCGTTACAGGACTGGTTTTCAACACTGTTCTGATTTTTTTGATTCTTGGCGCAATGCTGAATCAGACCGGTGCTGGAGATAGCCTTATCAGGATATCTACAGTGCTCACGTGTCGTATTCGCGGCGGTGCTGCCCATGCAGCAATTGTTGCCAGCGCGTTGTTCGGCATGATGAGCGGTTCGGTTGCAGCGAACATAGCTGGGACTGGTGTTTTTACTATTCCAATGATCAAAAAACAGGGGTATTCAAACAACTTCGCGGCCGCAGTTGAAGCGTCTGCGTCATCCGGCGGCCAGCTGACACCCCCGATTATGGCCGCCGCTGTGTTTGTTATGGCGGACTTGCTAGGTCAGCCATACCTCCTACTGATAGCAGCAGCGGCTTTGCCGGCACTATTCAAATACATAAGTTTGTTTGCCCAGGTGTATGCAGAAGCTCTGCGTTTGGGTCACGAATCATCCGCTAGCGACGAAATAGGGACATTGTCCCGGCGAGATTGGGCCAATGCCCTCTTATTTACACTGCCGTTAATGGCCCTGATGACAGCTTTTCTTTTAGGCTATTCGCCGTCGATGGCAGGCTTCATAGGGCTGGCGACTGCCGTGGCGGTAGGGTTAGTACTCAGTCCTGAATTCAGGCGAAACCCGATCAAAATCGTTGAGGCATTTTCATTAGGTGGCATTTCTGCAGCAAATATCATGATTGCAGTCGCACTCATAGGCATCGTACTCGGCGTAGTCAATGAGACGGGTATCGCAATACGTTTTGCTATTGCAATATCTGCGTTTGGCGAAAGCTATCTTATTCTTGCCCTACTACTGGCAATGTTCGGCGCATTGATACTCGGGATGGGATTGCCGACGCTGCCCGCCTACCTGATCATCGCGATTATGATAGCCCCGGCCATAATTAAGGCCGGTGTCGAACCTATTGCAGCACATATGTTTGTCCTTTATTACGCGGTGTACTCCTCTATCGTGCCACCGATTGCTTACGGCTGCTATGTAGCTGCACCCATTGCGGGCGGTAATCCGCTGGCAACGTCTTTAATTGCTCTTCGCCTGTCGGTGATTGGACTGCTTGTCCCCTATGTATTTGTATATTCGCCTTCCTTGCTGTTAGTAACTGATGGTTTTATGTGGAGCGAATTGGTCGGAACAGTGATTCGCTTACTTGCCGCCATATGGATGTTCGCGGCTTGTTTTGCCGGGGCAGATCCTGTATCAGGACGTCTTTCAATACCTCAAAGACTCATCCGATTTATTCTTGGCGCAAGCGCGTTGTGGCCGATTACAATCGTCTGGCTTCCCGGCGTTTTACTGGGTTTTCTTCTTATCCTGGTGTCGCGATTTCGATCCAGACAGGCGGTTTAACCTTCTATTTATACAGTTGACCAACAATCGTTCTTGACCACTGATCAAGCGGGCCGTTTAATTCTCGTTCAGTTGCGCCCTGGTACTAATTGGTTGACTCTTAAATCATGTTCTGGGAGTATCGAAGTAAGTTGGGCTATGGTCTATCCAGTGCTTAGGGCCAATGTTCCCGTATTAAATAATAACGCCATTAAAGAGGATGAAAATGAAACCAACTAAACTTATTAAAGGTATCAGTACGGTTGTCGGCATCGCGGCGATTGGAATTGCCTTCAATGCCCATGCAGAACTTTACCGCGTTACATCAATAGCGCCAGGTATGTCACCCTTTGTCGTCAATACAGCAATTGCCAAGGTTGTCGCAAAACATGTCCCGGGTATCGAAATGCAGGTTCGAGCCACGGGTGCGGCGACCCGGCACGTGATCGAGGCGGCCCAAGGGAAAGTCGACTTTCTTTTTAATTCGGGAACCATTAACTGGTTAATGGTTAAGAAAATCGGCCCGTATAAAAATATGGAAAATGCGCCGGAGTTGGAGAAGAATCTCGGCATGATCTTCTCCTACGAGATAGGTCCGTACCACTATATCACCCGTGCTGACAGTGGCATTGAAAAACTTGAGGACATCGTCGGCAAGAAAATTTTTGCGGGCCCTCCAGGCGGAGCTGCCAAACGGGTAGTGCTAGGCAATATCAAACTGACAACCGGCCTTGAGGGTGCTAAAGATTTTGAGGTTGTCGAATTTGGCTTTGAT
Source organism: Gammaproteobacteria bacterium (assembly GCA_014239255.1). Lineage (GTDB taxonomy): Bacteria > Pseudomonadota > Gammaproteobacteria > Arenicellales > UBA868 > UBA868. The sequence goes on along the minus strand of JAAZZE010000013.1, from coordinate 39,325 downwards.
GCTGCTATTCAGGCGTTTCAGGATGACAAGATTGATATGATTGTTCTACCGACAAACGTCCCCAGTTCCTCGGTAAGCCAGTTTGCGCTTACCAAAGAAATTCGACTGCTGGATATTGATACAGCAAAGATCGCCGCGACCTGGAAACCGTGGCAAAGTGGAACGGTGAACGAAATACTACCGGATGCATATGGAAGCAACCAGGTAAATACCAGTGCCGTATCTACACATGGGGCGCTGGTTAACTTCTCTGCACGTATGGATCTCGACGAGGAAGTGGTCTATCAGGTGACTAAGGCGATCTGGGAGCACGTGGACGAATTATACGAAGCTGCGGCCTGGATGAAGAATACGGTGGTTCTGGAAAAAGCGCTTGAATATATTCCAAGTCGCCTTCACCCCGGGGCCGAAAGGTATTACAGGGAAATAGCTATGGCGATTCCAGATCCGGTAACGTACTAGAGCAAGCGCCCAAATAGCCGAAACACTATTGAAGACCTTGCGAGCTCGATGGCCCGCAAGGTCTTTTTTTCAACGAGCTAGAAGGCCGGAAAACTCAAGCAGTCAAATGAGTAGCAGAAACAGAAGTAATCCAAACTCAAATTTATTTCCGATATTGCAGAAAAATACTCCGAGTCGCTCTGCAGTAAATTCACAAAAGGCATCCTACAAAGAGCCAGCGCACCAATTTAAACTAGGCAGCCCGACTTCCTGACCCTCCAAGCTGCCGGCGCAGTGGCACAACAGCCCCTATCAACAGTAACGCCAGCAGAGCCAGGAGCGCCAGGGCGCTGCTGAATCCTCCGGAACCGCCATAGAGTACACCGAACGCAACCGGTCCACCCACACCACCAATTTCAGCTGCTGAAAAGAAGAACCCCCCAGCAGTACCAGCCCGGCGCTCACCAACCCCCGGCACCTCAACCAATGTCAGAATCAGCACGGTCATCATCGATCCGCCGGCGATTCCCATCAGAATGAGTGCGAGGTACAACCACGAGCCCATGGCCTCGGTCAGGAGCAGCAAACTGCCAAACAACGAACAACTAAAAAGTGCAATCAGGACGCCGAAACGTCGTGACCCGGTTGCCAATCGCGGTAAGGTTAATGCACTCACGATCCCAACCAGAGCCGGCACAGCCGCCAGCAGGCTGGCTTGTTTTAGCCCGGCACCAAAGTTATGCAACATCTCAACCAGCCAGTTACTCATCGCGTGGTTGATCGAAAATACACCAATACTCATCAACAGGATCAGCCGAACCGGCGCAAGAGACAACACGGCACCGATCTCACCCCACAACGGGGCACTTGGCGTAATCCGCTTATCTGGACGGGTAACACTCTGGCCGACCAAAAGCCAGAATAACCCTGCCGCCAGGGCGGCGAACCCCCAGAGAATCAGCACAAGACCCCAACGACCGCCCAGCAGGGGCATCAGCACCGGCTGGCTGAATAACAACGACACCATGGTGCCAATACCAGGGCCGGTAATATAGATTCCCATGGCGAGGCCTCGCTCAGCACCGGTGAAATTTTCACTGACCACTTTGGGCGCGCCGGCCGATATCAAAGGACCGCCAAGGCCAAACAAAGCGACCGCAGCCAATAGGTGCAGGTACTCCCCTGCGAATCCACGCGCTATCCCGGAGGCGCCAATCAGCAAGGCGCCCCAAAACAACGCGCGACGGGTGCCCACACGATCAAGAACGATCCCACAGGGAATGGCAGCAAAAATATAGATAAACTGCCACGCACCCAGCACGGTTCCCATGGAGGCGTGGGAGAAACCAAGGTCTGCCTCAATATCAGGAACCAACGGGGCCAATCCCGCCATGTTGAGTCCAAAGGCCATGTATAGCGCCCACACGCCGGCGAGTTTCCACCAGCGTCCAGATATTGGCTTAATCCGCGTCGATAACCCCTGCACCAGCTCCCTGCCTTAAAGAACGGTCTGTTTCCAAAACCAGCATCCTGGCAGCAAACGCTTTCAGGCACGCGACAGATGTGGCATCGGCGGTGAGGCCGACTCGAAACCCTGTTTGAACAAGATCTCCCGCCAAGTTTTTATCTAAAACAAGTTCGGCACCATCGTCACAAGGCTTGGTACCCGGGGCCTGAACGATCAAACACCCGGCGCGCCCGAGTGCGGTTGTGGGTTGTTCTTTAAATTTATGAACCGTGGCTCCACCTGGTACAAACTTTACTGAAAAGTCTTGCTCATCGGTCATGAACTGCAGGCGAAATGTACGTTGAGCTTCACTATTTGCCCAGGCGAGTGCACCGAAAACAAGCAAGGGACTTTCAACCTCGGAGTAAGTTACAGAATTTCCGACTGGCGGCCATCCAGTTTGGAGTGCATCCATCAAAAAAGCCGACAGGTAAACCGACGATAGCTTTTTGCCGGGCAGCGCATTCAACTCATGTTGGCTTCCATCAGCAACTTTTCCGGGGTTTGCGTCGCCGAGATCCAGGCTATTTAGCGCCTGGCAGATACTCCGGTCTGCCGCAAATCCTCGTATTTGAAGCCACAAAACCGCCTGTACAATATCTTCAGCAATACCCAAAGGCACGCCCACCCCAACTGTCGCTTTAAGGACCAGTTGGCCAAACTCCGAGACTGACTGCCTCACGCAGTATCGCCTGACCATACAGCAAGCCACCAGTCATCCACCGCAGCAGATCCAAGCTCGTCGGGTAAAGGCGCGCCCTGATACATGCAGATGCGGGTCCACAAGGATGATTTGGGATCAAACTTGGCAGCACCAAAAAAAGCCAATTTAAAGCGCAAAATATCTAAGGGCGAACAACCACTGGCTAACAGATTATCTCGAATTTCGCCATAGGGGTAGTGCCCAAGTGCCTGAACCCTTCGCACCAGGTGACGATGTTGCGGATTGGCAAAGAGAAATTCCGCCACGATGGTTCCGTCCAGCGCTTGCGCCAGATCGCTGCGTAAAGCGGTCATGTCGCGGGCGATCCCTACCGGCATTTCATGTTCTGCACCTTGCTCTTCTTCGCGAACCCCAAAGCGCGGTTCAAGCTTATTTTCCGAGACATACCAAAAATGGGTATTCTCTTTAGCATCACTAAAATCGAAATCTGCGGTCCAGTCGTACTGCGAGCTCATCAACTCCCGCAAGTCTTCAATGGGCATGGTTACATCCAAGCGCCGTTCCTTTGCAATATGAAACATATTCTCAAGACCGTCGGTACACTCAGGATACAATTCAAGCATTAAAGCGACCAGTAACTCCTGGGCATCGAGACTGAGATTCTCTTCTGCCCAGCGATACAAGATATCCCAAAGTAACCCCGAGCCCGTGAATCCGGACTTCGCATCTTCGAGCCAGCACCCCAGGGCTGTGAGATCGTCAGACAATTGTTGATTACGTGCCTGGTAGGCGGGATCATCAACCCGCCACTGCGCCAGGTGAGTCAACACCCGCTGACGCAACTGCTCGGCCCGCTGCAATTCAGCCAACTGGACTCGACTCACCGAGCGAACCCGGGCCAGCGCGATCTCACGGGCTGCAAACCACTGATGAAGTAGCTCCGGATGACTCACTACAAAAGGCGCCATCCCAAGGCCAGTCGCATTACCAATTCCTAAAAGGCGTTTAAGATCCCGATCCAAAGGCACTGCAGTTTGGGGAGAGCGCTGTCGCGCTATATGCTCAAGTTGATCAAAGGTAAAAAGTCTGATCAGATATACCGTCAACATCTCGGCTCCAAAAGAGTTCTGAGTCTCCGGCCGGGACGCGATCCTGGAATGATCGCCGGCCCCAAATTTACCGTTCCCGTAGACGGCTGTGGTGCGCATCAGGTACCCCACATTCATCAGCCGCTGGGGTTCGGGCTGGCGCCCGCTTGCAAGGCAATCGCAGGTGTACTCAAACAGTCGTAGGCTCCGGTTTGCGCGAGACAAAATAAGGTCAGTGGCTTCAAATCGCCCGGCCTCTTGAAGCGGCGCCTGCTGTCGAAGACGGTCAATATCGGCCTTGCCGGGAATGCCATCAAAGAGAACGAACGCAGCATCCCAGGCCGAGGCGATGACCCGGTCGGTCCGGTCACTGTCAGCCAGTGGGTTGGCGAAAACCACCAGGGAATAACACTGCCCGGGCAGTGAGACGTTGTAGACTGCCGTCCCATAGCCGGCGTTATCCAGCTCAAAACATTGGCAGGAGATTTGCCAGTTCTCCGCAGCCATGCGACGTACCAGTAGTCGCATGAAACTAAGGCGTGTGGGAAAGGCTGCTCCCATACGCGTTAACCGGCAAACCACCTCGGGTGGTCTTAGTAAGGCATTATCCGGCTCCCCTGATTGCCCGGTACTCGATAGGCCTACAGGGTTAATCCCACCCACATTCATAGCATCAGAGAGTTCAGCCTGGCCCGAACGATTTTTCAAAAAACGCCAGCCAGTTACCGCCCATCACGGCGGCTACTGCATCCTGATCGAGTCCAACCTCTTCGAGCCCCAGTCGGATATTTGGAAAATCACGGTTGTCCTGGAACCAGGGAGGCTGGGCAGGAAAGCCAGGTGCCGCTGCTGAGCCTTCACCAAAATCCGTCTGCCGCGTCCACCGTCCATTACGCATCCAGGTGACCACGCTGTCGGGTTGGTCCTGGCACAGATCAGAGCCAATGCCAATGTGATCTATCCCAATAATGTCTGCAGTGTCGGCAACCATACGGCAAAAACTTTGCAAACTGCACTCGCTGCCATCACGCAGATGATGTGGGTATAGGGAGAACCCAACCATTCCCCCGGACTCTGCCAATGCCTTGAGCACCGCATCAGATTTATTACGTAAAGCACCATGCCATGATGCAGGGTTGGCATGGGTAATCGCTATGGGTCGTGCAGACGCCGCTATAGCCTCCAACGTTGATCGCTCACCGGAGTGACTCATGTCCACGACCAGGCCAACACGATTCATCTCGGCGATAACCTGCTTACCCATTCGGGTAATACCTGAATCGACCTCCTCATAACAACCGCTCGCCAACAGGGATTGATTGTTATAGGACAATTGCATGAACCGTGCTCCGAGTTGATGGCAAACTTCTACCAGACCGATATCGGATTCGATCGGCGAACAATTCTGAAAGCCAAAGAATACGGCGGTTCGCTGACTCTGCTGCGCCAAAATGACATCTGCCGAAGTGCGCCCATGCACTATGCGCTCGGGATAGGCCTCAAACAGGCGATGCCACTGCGACATATTTTCAACCGTTTCTCGAAAATCCTCGTGATAACAGATGGTCACGTGCACCGCATCCAGCTGGCCCTTCGCCATCTGGTCAAAAATACTGCTTGACCAGTTGCAGTACTGAAGACAATCAATAGTAACGTTCATTTGTTTCGCGATGCGCTAATCGGGCTATAGCCAATCGACCTCAAATGGATAAGAGGACATCCGCTCGATGCCGGTTTCAGTAATGATAACCTGTTCTTCGAGTTTGACGCCTTCACGCCCGCCTTCGACACCAATAAATGATTCAACACAAAGAACCATTCCTGGCTGTAAAACACCTTCGTAGGCTTTGGCTTCAAAATCAACCCAGTGTTTAATGCTGGGATATTCATCAGCCAATCCAACACCATGCATTAAGGATGGGTACCGTTGGGACAGATAAGCATTTGGAATACTCCAGCACCGCTGTGATACCTCCCGGAAACTCAGTCCGGGACCCAGCACCGCAATATTGGTTTCAATTTGTTCATAAGCGGCTGCATACAGGCGGCGCTGCTCGTCATTCGGGCGATCCCCACATAACCAGGCGCGCGAGATATCCGAGCAATACCCATAGGGGCCGATCAGATCGGTATCAAAACTGACCAGATCATCCCTTTCTATAGAACGCATCGAGCACTCACGGAACCAGGGATTGGTTCGCGGGCCCGAAGATAGCAGCCGGGTCTCGATCCACTCTCCCCCCAGACGGATATTGGTTTCGTGCAGTCGGGCCCACAGGGCGTTTTCTGTAATGCCGGGCTGCAAGGCCTCGTGCATGGCCTGGCAGCCCTGCTCGCAAACTGCCATCGATGCGCGCATCAAGGTGAGCTCTTCCGCTGACTTAACAGCGCGAGAGTGCTCGGCAATCGCCTCTCCATCGACAAGCGTCAACCCCTTCTGGCGAAGGGCGTCACAGGCCATAAAAGACAGGCGGTCTACCGCTAATTGCCGGTTGTCGCCGCCGTGTTGGCGTAGCAGGTCGTCAATCTGGCTGGCGAAGACCTGCGCTCTTGCCTCGCCGTGATAACCGGCGGAAAAATAGTAAAACGATGGGATCACCCGGTACTCATCAATCCCCGGCAAGCCTTCAGCAAGATGAGGGTGATTAGCGTAATCGAACAAGACCACTGGCCCATCAAGCGCAATAAAAACACAGCGGGTCTCATAGTGCGAACACCAGACCTGCATATTTGTTGCATCAGTTGCATAGCGGGTATTGATCTGGTCGAACAACAACAACCCGGCAACATCGGCGCGCTCCATCTCCAAGCGCAACCGGTGCAAGCGATATTTACGCACCACGTCAAGATCGACCGGGCAATCGCTATATTCCATAGCGCCGTGCTGGCGCGACACTTTTGGCACAGCTTTTATCGACTCTATCGGCATCAATGACTCCAGGTTCTCAATGTTAGCAAATCGGACTGGCAGTAATCCGAAGGCAAAAAGACCAATGTAAAAATCAGAATTTATCCTCGGTCCGACTCAGAAAGACCCTTGCACAACGCCCATCCAGTGCATTTGCAAGCCTGCCAACCTATCGTGGTTAGGTTGATCGCGTAAGGCGAAATAACTGCCAAGTGTCAGCTTTGATGTGATCGGCCTGGAATAGACAAATTCGAGCAGGGTCTCTACACCGCCGGGCGCCAAACTGACCCGCTGTTGATGACGCAAAACCTGCCCTTGCGCACTCAGATCATAGGCAATATCCAACGCAGCGTCCCCGGCAAAGGCTCGCAATGGCTGCGATATCGAGACACTGGCCGTATCGGCCGGCGAAAAAAGGTCCTTGGCAGAAAGACCAATGAGCCACGCATTGCTGGCGAGGGTCGAGAAATCCCCAAGTAACCCGCCTGGTCGATCGGTCACCTGGGTCAGCCCCTCTGTATAAGCACCAATAAGGGCCCAGTTTTGATCAAGACGCCGATAAGCAGTCAACCGCCCAGAGCGTGTCTGCGCATCGCGAACACTCAGCGCACCACCAACCGAGCCACCAAGCAAGCTACCTGATTCATTGAGCAGACCGCCTTCCAAGGCGAAACCCCAGTCCGACCCTCCAAAATGGGATACAACGTTAAGTTGTTGGCTGTCATGAGCTGTATCACCTTCGCTATCAACCTTGGCCATGTTAAACCCGAGCCGCCAAAGCGGATTGATCTGGTATGTACCCTGGCTGTGGACCCCTTCATCACTGTATTGCCCAATCAGACCTTGATCCCACGCGGCCCCTGCAGGCGCTGCAAAGTGGTTTTCCTGCAACCAATAGACCGCATCAGTATCGGGTGTTGGCCGAGAGTTGTAGCCCAACCGTATCGTGTAGTGATCGCCAATCTTTGTATCAAACCCTAACGCAGGCTCCACGTCACCCGCTGTGGAATAACCAGCATGGCGGTAAGATAGTAATCGATAACCAAGGCCTTCGCTCAGTATGTCGGCCGTGCTTTCTTGCGACCAGCGGTGCAGTATCTGTCGGGCACGCGCCTTATCATCACGCACACTCGAAAGAGCAGCGACGTTCAATCTGAAATCGCGGTCGTAACGGTCAACCACCACCGCCTGAGAAAAAAGACCTTGCTGGGCTATGGCCGAGTAAATGGCGGGACTAAGCCGTAAGCGCTTAGCACCGTAATCATCCTCCACAGGATCGTCGATCTCATCAGGTTCTTTCTTCGAGTCAGTCGGGCCGGATGGCGGTGGAGTCACTGGCCCCAATGGCTGAAAGGCTCGTACGAAATTGATCCGCCCCCAGCCATATACCGCATCCACTCCGGGTGTTCCCATATCAGTGGCTGATCGTTTAATAATATCAACCACCTCTGCAGCCTTGAGGTTAGGCCAGGTCTGGAACAAACGGGCCGCCAGTGCGCTTGCCCGTGGCACAGCAAACGAGGTACCCCAGGATCGGGAAAATCGTGAGCCTGCCAGAGCCACCACATAATGACTCGCATAGGATCCAGCTCGGTTACCACGGCCATACAATCGCCCATTGGGGTTAAGCCCACCGACAATAAGAGCCTTCCCCCCAAGTATAGGAGCATACAACGCGTCACCGCGTGGTCTTGCCGCCTGATCATTGCCGGCCTGCATCACTATGACCTTGCCGGCAGCTGCCACCGCGAGCATCGCGTTCCTTGGTACCCTCGCAAGGGCTGCATTGGAGTGATTGATAACCCGGATAGAGGGAATCGACGTAGCGTACAACAAGCCTTGGTAAAAGGAAGATGTCGAAACCGACCGACCGCCGTTGGATGTCTTTACTGAGAGTATTTTGCTTTGAGGAGCGAGACTCAAAATTAGTTGCGCAACCACAGTGCCATGTTGAGCGGAGTCCGTGAGCGGGCTACCTCCTGCGAAACTTCTACTGCCCGGTAGCAGCGTTTGCGTTGACATCGGCGCGCGCAACTGTACACCCGTATCAACTACTGCGATTCCAAGGAAATCCGGATTTGGCGTGGGTACCGTAATCTCTGTGGTGTTCCCACCTTCGGTCGATCCCGGTGCATCACCCTGGCCGACCGGATCAACACAACCACCACAGTCGCCTTCCGAAAAAGCACTCAAAGGCCACCCGACCCAAAGCACGATCGACAGCGCAAGCCGACAAGTCAACCGGAACTGAAACCATCTTAGGTTAAACAGCAACAAAATTATTCCTCTTTATTTCCCTCGACAATCCAACTGCAAATCAGGCAAAACTCATAACTTTGCGCCAGGTTGTGCATTCAATAATGCAGTTCAGTATCCTCGTTAGTGACTACCCTCAGCGTTATTGAATCCCATTTATTAGAGCGCGATTTATCGGCGCTACTGTACTAACCTCTAAGTGGTTGGATTCCGTTCTGAAACAATACCATTCCTATTGCCGCCAATGTCCCAATCATTGCAGAAAAATCCAGAACATTTGCGATATTCAATGAACCAGGCTAACAAACATCTTAATCAGACTCACTGTTCAGTCAGTGCGCAACCGTACATTTAAACTCGTTGGTACTTTTCTATATAACGCCAGCTTTTATCGTCTCAAGGGTCACCGCTGCCAATCTCCTTTTTACGCCTTGTGACGAAGTCGTCCAAAGCCTCCCGGCGTGCTACATCCAGTGGAGGTGCTTCGAAGTCTTTTAAAATATCCTGCCAGGTATTGGTCGCTCGTTCGGTCGCATCAGCCGCACCGGCCGCGACCCAACTTTCACTATTTTGCCAGTCGCTCAAAAAAGGTTCATAAAAGGCATTTTCATAACGGGCCATAGTGTGTTCGGTGCCAAAAAAGTGCCCTCCCGGTGCGACAGCAGCGATCGCATCCAGTCCGAGTTCGCTCTCTGAGGTGTCAATGGGCTGTAGCAAATGCACTAAATGCTGAATTAGCTCGATATCGAGTACAAGCTTTTCAAAGGAGGCCACCAGCCCCCCTTCGAGCCATCCTGCTGCATGATAAACAAGGTTGCCATGCCCCATCACAGCACCCCATAACGCCATCTGGGTTTCATAGACACCCTGGGCGTCAGCAGCGTTGGAGGCATTGCAGGCACTGGTTCGGTATGGCAAACCGTAACGTCGTGCCAGTTGCCCCCCGGCGAGGTTGGCTTTGGCGTTCTCAGGCGTACCAAACGCCGGTGCTCCAGAGCGCATATCCACATTCGAGGTGAAGCCACCATAGATCACTGGATTTCCAGGATAGAACAGCTGAATCATCGCCAAGCCCATAAGGGCTTCTGCATTTTGTTGCACAAGACCGGCGGCCAATGTTACTGGAGTCATTGCTCCCAGCAATGTAAACGGTGTCACAATGACCGCCTGGCCATGGGCCGCCAGTGCCAAAGCCCCATCCGACATGGCTTCATCAAGTTTGCGTGGCGAATTAATATTGATGTTTCCGATCAAACTCGGACTCTGGCGCAAATCGTCAACACTGATACCACGTGCCAGCGCCAACATCTGGACAGCATCATTTACCCGTCCCCGGCCTATCGGTATAGCAGAAAACACCTTGTCGGCCAGAGTCAGATTGGCCCGGTAGCTATCGAGGTGGCGAGTTCCCGCGGGCAAATCCTGCGGCGCTACGGTCTGGTTACCAAAAACGCTGATGGCGTTGAAGTATTGCCCCAAACTGATCAGCCGCTGGTAATCGGTAAAATTGCCAGGGCGCCGGCCATTGACCCGGTCATGTACATTGGGCGGGCCTGAAACCAACCCGAAATGCACGTGGTTGCCCCCCAAGGTTATTGCATGCGCCGGGTTGCGGGGCGTCAGCGTAATTTCAGCCGGTGCCTGGCCTACCAGATCGAGAATCATCTGCGGGTCTGCGCAGACAATCCCGGTATCGTGATCAACCTTTGCGCCTTGGCGGGCAAAAGCCTGGCGCACGGACTCGCTCATGATCTCAATCCCAAGATCACGGATCACCTTAAGCGACGCCTGATGAATTGCCTCGACCTGGTCTTCGGACAAGGGTTCCATAGGCGGGTAGCGGTTTCGCAATGGGCCAAAACCAAGTTGTGCAACCCGTGTGGCTGCGCTGCGTTCAGCCTTGCGCTGCGCGCGTGCCCGTTTGCGGGTTTGCCGAGTCCCACCTTTTTCGGCTGACTTCTTTATAGCCCCCATGTGCCCAAGTCTAGCAACTGAGGCATACGAACAGTTTCAATCGCAAGTCATTTGGTGATCAAACTACGACAGTCAATGCAAACTCAAAGGTACGGTGAGCGCGGGTTTCACCCCAGCACTGCTATCGTTGCTTCAGCCAGAATCTCGGGGATCCGATCCAGAGTCTGCTCATCGGCGACGATAGGTGGCGCTATGCAATAAACATCTCCGCGAACCCGAGAAAACATTCCACGCTCGACAGTTTCGGCATGGATTCTCGGCCCGATCGCATCGCTTGGAGCAAAAGGCTCCTTTGTTCCCTTGTCTTTTACGTACTCTACTGCGCACATCAAGCCCAATCCGCGGACCTCACCCACGTGCGGGTGATCGGCCAGGGCATCTTGCAACTTACCCAGAAGACGTTGACCTTTCTGGCGGGCTTGATCGACAAAATTTTCTTTCTCGATGATATCCAACATTGCCAGAGCAACTGCGCAACCCACAGGGTGCGAACTATAGGTATAAGCGTGCATCCATGGGGATCCGCTCTCATTCATTACCGTGGCAATCTCGTCACTGATGCCAATACCCCCCAGCGGGAAATACCCTGACGTGATCGCCTTGGCAAACTGCATAAGGTCCGGCTCGACTCCCCAGTGCTCTAGCCCGAACATACAGCCGGTACGGCCAAAGCCAGTGATAACCTCATCGGACACCAGCAATACATCGTATTGGTCACATATCTCGCGAATGCGAGGGAAATAATCATCCTGCGGTACGAGCACACCACCAGCGCCCTGGACGGGTTCTGCAATAAACATTGCGACTGTTTCGGGACCTTCTTCCAGGATTTTCTTTTCCAATTCGTTGGCAGCAGCTATACCTTGGCTAGGGGCGTCCTCCGGCGTTTGATACAAGTAGGGGTATGGACTGGGGATATGGACAAATCCTGGAATTCTTGGCTCAAACATTTCCCAATACGGCGCAATCCCGGTCGCACACATCGCGGCAAAAGTAACGCCATGGTATCCCCAGATACGTGAAATCACCTTGGTTTTCTCAGGCTTACCTTTAAGCTTCCAGTAGTAACGTGCCAGTTTGATATTACTATCGGTCGCCTCACCGCCACCGGAGGTGAGGTAAAAATGATTAATATTCGGGTAGGTAAGGCTCGCCAGGCGTTCTGCTAATTCAATAGCTCTCGGATTAGTGCTGCCGGCATAACCAGAAGCAAATCCCATTTGCCGCATCTGACTCGCTGCGGCATCGGCAAGTTCAGCGCGGCCGTTACCGGCGGTATTGCACCAAAGCCCCGACAGACAATCGATAAAACGATTACCGTCCGCATCAACAAGGTAAGCGCCTTCACCACCCACCCAAACCCGGGCTGATGCGTGAGCCGCAGGGTTGTGTAAAGGATGAACCAGGTGCGCCGCATCTCGGCTCACCATGGCTTGTTGTTGAGGCTGCTGTGGTTGCTGCTGTTGTTGTGCTGTCATGTTTCCTCCGCCAGTTTTTTGGAAATCTTCAAATTAAGTGTTACAAGGGGCTCCCGTCTACTTCCCGGACTCCGCCATCGGATTATTGGGATGGGCTATCCAATTCAGTTTGTCGTCGGGACGAATCATCTGACCGGTTCTTTGGTCAATTTCATTTTCTAAAGTCCTTAAAGTCAGGCAATTTTCCACTGGGCACACCGTGACACACAAATTACAGCCTACACATTCCTTTTCTATTATCTCGTAGTGACGGCTCCCGTTTCGCGTCGCGCTGATCGCCTGGTGTGAAGCATCTTCGCAGGCGATATAACAACGTCCACATTGGATACAAAGATCCTGGTCAATCTGCGCCTTGGCCGTGTAATTGAGATTGAGGTACTGCCAGTCGGTGAGTGAAGGCACCGCTTTACCGACGGCATGTGCAACTGAATCTAGGTCACGCGCAGCGAGGTAGCGAGTCAGGCCATCGATCATGTCATCGATGATCTTAAAGCCGTGAGTCATCGCCGCGGTGCAAACCTGTACATTCCCAGCTCCCAGTAGAATAAATTCTGCAGCATCACGCCAGTTACTGATACCGCCTATGGCAGAAATTGGTAGACCTGCGCAGTCAGGATCTCGGGCAATATCCGAGACCATGTGCAACGCAATCGGTTTGACTGCCGGACCGCAATAACCACCATGGGTTCCATTACGATCTATGGTTGGAACAACGCTGAAGGAATCCAGATCAACCGACATCACAGAACTGATGGTATTGATCAAAGACACCGCGTCTGCCCCCCCTTGTTGCGCGGCCCGGGCGGGCTGCCGGATACTGGTTACGTTGGGGGTCAATTTGACCATCACCGGCAGTTCCGAGAACGCCTTACACCATGCGGTAACCATCTCGACATACTCGGGGACCTGCCCTACGGCAGCACCCATACCTCTTTCGGACATGCCGTGAGGGCAGCCAAAATTAAGTTCAATGCCATCGGCACCGGTATCCTCAACCCGGGTTAAAACCGCCTTCCAGGCTTCCTCAGTGCAAGGCACCATGAGAGAGACAACCAGGGCACGATCCGGCCAATCTTTTTTGACCTGCGAAATTTCCTCAAGATTGATCTGCAATGGGCGATCAGTAATTAACTCAATATTGTTAAACCCAATGACGCTGCGATCCTTTCCATGTAATGCTGCGTAGCGCGGTCCATTGACATTAACAATAGGGGGGCCATCCTCACCCAAGGTCTTCCAGACGACACCACCCCACCCTGCTTCGAAAGCGCGATTGACGTTATAGGCTTTGTCGGTCGGCGGCGCGGATGCCAGCCAGAACGGATTGGGTGACTCGATACCAGCGAAAGTTGTTTTCAATTCAGGCATTCTTCCTTCCTCTTTTCATTCAACAATCGATAAAGATCTAGCCGGTCTATGCCTTGGACAGGAATTGATCAATAGAAATTGCGGCCAATTTACCATCTTGGACCGCACTGACTGTTAAATCTTCGCCATCCGCTATGCAATCCCCGCCAGCCCAAACACCGGTTCGGGAAGTACGCCGTTCTTTATCGACAATAAACCGGCCACCTTCCAGATTGAAACCTTCCGCATCGTCGTCGAGTAACTGGGGCGCCTGACCGATGGCCCTAAATACCGTATCTGCCTTGATCGTAAAATTGTCAGCCCCGTCGGCCTGTAAGGCCCTGTCGGTTGGGCTGAACTCAATGCCGGTAACCCTGCCTGCTTCATGCCTAATACAGATCGGCTGTCCCCAGAACCGAATGACCACCCCGCGGATTTTGGCAAACTCTTGTTCTTCGATACTAGCCTTCATCTGCTGTGGCCCACGCCGATACACGATCGTGACCTCCTCAGCGCCCAACAGCCGGGTTTGAACTGCAATGTCGATTGCGGTCATTCCGCCGCCAATCACCACAATGCGTTTGCCGAGTGCAAGCGACGACAACTGATCTACCTGACGAAGCCTACTGATAAAATCGACTGCATCCTCAACTCCAGAGACTTCTTCGCCGGGTATATCGAGCGTTCCGCTCGAACCCAGTCCCATCGAAAGAAAGACAGCATCATGGCGGGATTGGATATCGCTAAGGCCGAAATCACGGCCAAATTCTTTTCCGTGTTCTATCTCGATTCCGCCAATAGATGTAATAAATTGGGCCTCCTTCTGGGCGAAGTTATCCAACATCTTGTAGGCCGCAAGCCCGTACTCATTTAAACCTCCGGATTTAGGACGATGCTCATAGATGCACACCGAATGTCCGAGCACCGCAAGCCTGTGGGCGCAAGCCAGGCCCGCCGGGCCAGCGCCGACCACAGCAATGGATTTTTTCGATGGTGTACCGCGGACAAAGAAAGTAGCATTCTGGTCCATAGCCTCATCAACGGCGTAACGCTGAAGCAGGCCTATGCTGACGGGTCGATCATCCGCCTGGTTACGTACGCAAGCGTGTTCACACAGAGTTTCAACCGGACAGGCTCTGGCGCAAGTACCGCCCATAATATTTTCTTGCAATATAAGGCCCGCCGCACCCACAGGATTATGATTGCCAATCATGCGGATAAAACCAGGGATATCTATTTCCGTCGGACAAGCTTGGGTACAAGGAGCATCAAAGCAAAAATAACACCGCTCGGCCTCGACCCGCGCACCGTTAGGTTCCAAGGGTGAATGCATTTCACAAAAATTGCGCCGACAATCCTCCTCAGGTAGTCGACCAGATACGACCCCGGACGCCCCATTGGTTACGGTTGCAATAATATCCACGTACTCCTCCTTGAATGCCCAGATGCGCCAGAACTGACCTGTCGCAGGCTCGGGTGACAGGTCAGTTCCGATCTGTGGATTAGCGAGGCTACCTAACGCTCAACAAAAACAGGTTGATTTTGATCCCGTACCTTTGCGATCGCATCGAAATACGGTGCGAAAGGGGGTCTTTCAATATACCGGCCTGCGCCGCGTTCAACAGACAACTCGCCATCCTTAAACACAACTTTGCCTTGGCTGACGGTGTGAGATGCCGTACCTCGAACGGTCATGCCTTCAAAAATGTTGTAATCGACGTTCTGGTGATGGGTCTTGGCAGAGATGGTCTTGCTTGCCTCGGGATCCCAGACCACGATATCGGCATCCGCGCCAACGCTGATCGATCCTTTGCGCGGATACATGTTGAAAATCTGAGCCGCATTGGTCGAAGTCACCCGAACAAATTCATTCATGGTTAACTTCCCGGTATTGACTCCGGCATGCCACAACACCTCCATTCGGTTTTCCACGCCGCCGGTACCGTTAGGAATCTTGGTAAAGTCATCCTTACCCATCGCCTTCTGGTCAGCGCAGAAACAGCAGTGATCGGTCGCTGTGGTTTGAAGATTACCCGACTGAAGCCCGCGCCAAAGTGCGTCTTGATGCCCTTTTGGCCTAAATGGAGGGCTCATCACATGTGCCGCCGCGGTGTCAAAATCGGTATTGAGATAAACCGAATCATCCACCAGCAGGTGTCCGGCCAGCACTTCACCAAAGACACGTTGACCCTCGTTGCGCGCCCGAATCACCTCTCCCAGTGACTCCTTAGCCGAGACATGCACCAGATAAACAGGAGTTTTCAACGCCTGGGCGATACGAATCGCCCGGTTAGCCGCTTCTCCTTCAACTTCTGGGGGTCTGGACTGCGGATGACCCTCAGGGCCCGTGATTCCCGACTCCATCAGTTTGCGCTGCAACTGCCATACCAGTTCACCGTTTTCGGCGTGAACCGTCGGCAAGGCACCCAGTTCCCACGCCCGGGTAAAACTATTCACCAGAATTTCATCGTCCGCCATGATCGCACCTTTGTACGCCATGAAGTGCTTAAAGCTGTTGACACCGTGCTCTTGCACCAAAGTCCCCATGTCCTGGTGTACCGAATCATCCCACCATGTCACAGCAACATGAAACGCGTAGTCCGAAACAGACTTCTCAGCCCATTCGCGCCATTGGTGAAAGGCGCTCAGCAAAGATGTCTGCGGCGCTGGAATCACGAAATCAATAATACAAGTTGTGCCTCCTGCGAGGCCCGCTGCAGTACCGGTATAAAAATCCTCGCTGGCAACCGTCCCCATGAACGGTAACTGCATGTGCGTATGGGGATCTATCCCCCCTGGCATCACGAACTGACCGCCGGCGTCTATAACCTCGACACCCGTGGGGGTATCGAGGTCAAGACCAACCTGGGCGATCCTGCCATCCTCGCAGTAAACATCTGCCTTGAAGCTTTGGTCCGCTGTTACAACGGTACCACCTTTAATGATGACGCCCATTGTCAGATCTCCCTGGTTTTATTGTATCGACCCGGCTAAAACGCCGCGTCCCAAACTGCATGACTCCAGGCTCCGGAAGGCGCTTTCGAAATCACAGGATCAGAGCCACCGCTCATCAAAGTTGCGACGGTACGCTCATAGTCGGCCTCATCCAATTTGCCGCCACCAGCGGTCAGTTTGTTGATTTCACCCATCATACGGCGCTGGTGATTTTCGGTCTGAGCGCCGGTTTCGTCATTTTCAAGCACGATGTCCGCAGCCGCATCCGAGTTTTCTCTTGCCCATGCCCAACCCTTCATCGACGCACGCACAAAACGAGACATTTTGTCGACAAAGGCCGGATCGGCCAGATTCTTTTCAAGGACATAGAGTCCATCTTCCAGCGTCGCAACGCCCTGATCTTCATATTTGAAGGTCACCAGTTCGTCGGACCCCAAGCCGGCATCAATGATCTGCCAGTACTCGTTGTAGGTCATTGTTGAGACACAATCCGCCTGCTTTTGCAGAATCGGGTCGACATTAAACCCTTGCTTAAGTACGGTAACGCCGCCACTGCTGCCATCAGTTGGAATATTCAGTCGGCCCATCCAACTCAGGAAGGGGTACTCATTCCCATAAAACCAAACACCCAAAGTACGGCCTGGAAAATCCTGTGGCGTCTTTACGCCGCTGTCCTTGCGGCAAGTCAGCATCATCCCGGAGCGTTTGAAAGGCTGGGCAATATTCACCAGTGGCAAGCCTTTTTCGCGTGAAGCCAACGCCGACGGCATCCAATCGATAATGACATCTGCACCTCCACCAGCAATCACTTGCGGCGGAGCCACATCAGGTCCGCCTGGCTTAATCGTCACATCGAGATTTTCATCTTTATAAAAACCCTTATCTTTCGCCACAAAATACCCTGCGAACTGGGCCTGGGTGACCCACTTCAACTGCAAGGTCACCTGGTCCGCTGCGACTGCGGCCGCACTGACCAACCCTAAAGCTAGAGCCGCTACAAGGGTGCTAATTTTCCTCTTCATAGTGAATACTCCTTCGGTAGTTTAAAAGTGCCCAATTACAGGCGTTTTTTGGACAGTTGACGAAAAGACGGATGCCAGAAGGTTGCCCGTCTTTCCATAACAGCCAGTAAACCATAAAACAACGACCCAGACACCGCTGATAGCGCTATCGATGCCCAGACCATCTCCATGTTCATTCTGCCGGCCTCGGTCGAGATACGAAAACCGATGCCGACAATCGGGGTACCAAAAAATTCGGCCACAATCGCGCCAATCAAAGCCAGTGCCGAGTTTATTTTAAGCGCGTTAAAAATGAACGGCAATGCATTAGGCAATCGCACCCGGGTAAATGTTTGCCAGTGACTCGCACCGATGGAGCGCATCAGATCCAGTTCTATTGCGCTCGATCCACCTAGTCCTGCAACCGTATTTACCAGCATTGGAAAAAAAGTCATGATGACAACTACTGCCGCTTTGGACTGCCAGTCGAACCCAAACCACATGACCATGATCGGAGCAATGCCGACAATAGGAATCGCGCTGACCAGGTTTCCAACAGGCAACAAACCGCGACGCAGAAATGGCACCCGATCTGCCCACAATGCAATTGCGAACCCCGCAAGATTACCCATCACGAATCCTGGGAGCACTGCTCGTATTATCGTCTGACGGAAGTCGGCCGCAAGTACGCCCGGCGATGAGGCGATTGCCTCTCCTACCAGACCTGGGGAAGGTAAGAGTACTCGGGGGATGCCCAGCCCAACGGTAATAAGTTCCCATAGCACAATCAGCCAGACTCCAAAAAGACCCGGCACCAGAAACTGATACAAGAACGCGCCGACTCCCGGGTTTAAAGTGATGGCGACAAACCGACTCATAGTGGTCCAAATAGCAAAAGCCAACGCAATGACAAAACACCAGTAGCCGCCACTGACCTGCCCCATGACGGATTCGATGTGGACCAGATTTACCGCCGCCCACAAAGCCGCCAGCACAAACGCCAACGATATCGCACGGCTGGACGATGAGTACTTTGTCGTCAGACCAGACACGCTCAAGGCGCCGGCTACGCAGCCCAGACCTACGAGTCCTATAGGCGTATCGCTCCACGTCGCTGCCGAACTTAATTTTCCAAACAATCCGAGCACGATGAAAAGAGCGCCCGCCAATGAGGTGTTACTGATTCGAGTACTTGAAAAAAGATTCACGCCCGCACTACCTGGCCACCATCGAGTCGACGCAACATGGTCCGCTCACCCAACGCTACAATAGATACCAGCGTAGCTGAGACAACGGAAGCCGTGATCAACGCTGCCCAGATCATAGTGGTCTGGCCATAATACGAACCTGTGAGCAGGCGCGCGCCGAGACCACCCTGCCCTCCCGTTGGTAGTTCAGCAACAATAGCACCGACGACACTCAATGCAATTGCCACCTTAAGAGACGCGAACAGAAACGGAATCGATGAGGGCAGACGCAACTTGAAAAAAACCTGCGCCCGACTCGCATAATAAGTATGCATCTGATCCAAAAGCATGGGTTCGGGCGAGCGCAGCCCTTTTACCATTCCCACCACGACCGGAAAAAAGCAAAGGTACATCGAGATAACCGACTTAGGGAAAAGACCGGTAATACCGACAGAACCCAGCACCACAATAATCATTGGTGCCAACGCCAGGATTGGTACTGTTTGTGAGGCGATGATCCACGGCATCAGACTTCGATCCAAGGTAGTCACATAAACGATTCCAATCGCCAGTCCAATACCCAGCGCCGTCCCCAGAACGAACCCGAGCAGTGCTGATGACAGCGTCACACCCGCGTGATAGATAAGGCTTCGCTTCGAAGTGACTTTCTGATCCAAGACGGTCTTTTTAAGTTCACGAGCCACCTGGTGAGGCGCGGGTAATACGGGTCGCTTCATGCTCCATGCATCAGTGGCCAGCTGAGTAATATCCCACTGGACGCTGCGTTTGTTGTAGCGATCGATCAACTGACCACTATTAAGATAGACCGCGCCGGCATACCAGATAATCGTCAGGACAACGATAATTACGGACACGGGAAAAATCCGTCCCTGACTACAGGCCGGGTTATTCATCGTCGTAACTATGACCCGCCTTGAGGCCTTGTCGGACTCGATGCGCCAGAGAAAGAAAATCCGGTGTCTCGCGTATATCAAGCGTTCGCTCGGAGGGCAAATCGCATTCAATCACATCCATAACTCGGCCGGGCCTGGGGGACATAACCACGACCCGGGTTGAAAGGAATACCGCCTCGGGAATGGAATGGGTAACAAAGACTACGGTTTTGCCCGTCTTGCGCCACAATTCAAGAAGCTGCTCGTTAAGATGGTCCCGTGTAATCTCGTCAAGCGCCCCAAACGGCTCATCCATCAACAACAACTGTGGCTCAACACTTAATGCCCGCGCTATGGACACACGCTGCTGCATTCCCCCGGATAATTGCCATGGGTACTTATTCTCAAAACCACTAAGGTTAACAAGATCAAGATATTTCTTCGCTCGCGTTTGCTGCTCAGAGCGAGTCAATCCCATGATCTCAAGGGGCAGTACGACATTTTTTGTGACAGTTCGCCAGGGGTAAAGTGCGGGGGCCTGAAACACATAACCATAGGAGCGATCCTGGCGGGCCTGATCCGGGCTAATACCGTTCACAAGAATTTTTCCGCTGGAGTGTTTCTCCAGGTCCGCGATCACCCTCAGCAAGGTCGTCTTGCCGCAGCCTGATGGTCCAATCAGTGATACAAATTCACCTTCTCTAATCGCCAGATCAATACCACTAAGCGCGTGCACCGGTCCGTCGACAGTATCGAAGTCCAGGGACAACTGGTCAATTTGAACTACTGTGTCAGAAGATGGTGCGTTATCGCTCAACGAAAAAACTCCTTACACGCTGCTGATTTTCAAAGCCTTTCAGACTTTGTCAAAACAGCCTGGAGCATGACATTGGCTCCGGCTGTAGACCATTCGGGCTCGATATCTTCTACTTCGTTATGACTAATACCATCAACACAGGGGATAAAAATCATCGAGGTCGGTGCCGCGTGTGCAATAAAACAGGCGTCATGTCCAGCCCCTGTGACAATCTCGCGTGAACTGTAGCCACAAGTTTCAGCGCCGGACTGAACTGCTGCAACACAAGTATTATCAAAGGGGACCGGGGCGTAATAAAAAATCTCCTCAAGCGAGTGTGTTACGCCGGCTTGCTCGGAAATTCTAGTGATGCCATCACGGATGGCTCTGCCCATCTCCAGCAAGACCGCATCATCCGGATGTCGAATGTCGATGGTCAAAAAGACCCGTCCTGGGATAACGTTACGCGAATTGGGGTACACGTTGAGCATGCCCACTGTGGCACAAGCGAGCGGCGCATGGGTCAGGCCAACTTCATTCACCAGACAGGTGATCCGCGCAGCACACAGCAACGCGTCTTGGCGCCGGTCCATTGGCGTTGGCCCCGCATGCGATTCCGTGCCGGTCAGTTCAAGTTCATACCAACGCTGGCCTTGAGCGTCAGTAACCACACCAATGTCGGTGCCTTCTTCGACCAATATGGGGCCCTGTTCGATATGGGCTTCAAAATAGGCATGCAGTGGACGCCCCATGGGCTCATCTCCCGCGTAACCGATGCGTTCGAGTTCCTGCCCCATGGTTCGGCCATCGGCATCCGCTCGCGCCAGGCCGTAATCGAGGTCATAGATTCCCGCGAACACACCGGAGGCCACCATTGCAGGCGCAAAACGGCTGCCCTCCTCATTGGTCCAGCAGGCCGCTTCCACCGAGTGGCGTGTCTGGATATTCTGATCATTAAGAGTGCGTATAACCTCGAGCCCGGTCAGAACGCCGTAAACCCCATCAAAACGACCCCCCGTCGGCTGGGTATCAAGATGACTGCCGATCACAACCGACGGTAACTGTGGGTCAACGCCGTCGCGCCGGGCAAAAATATTTCCCATCTGATCAACAGATATTGTGCAACCGGCCTCGCGACACCAACTCACGAAAAGATCGCGGGCCTGTCGATCAAGATCAGTCAGAGCAAGTCGGCAACAACCCCCCTTCTCGGTTGCCCCAATTTTTGCCATCTCCATCAGCGAGTCCCACAAGCGCTCACCGTTAATCGCCAAAGCATCGTCGCGTGTCATTAGTCTCTTCCTTGTTAGTCTTCACCAACACTCATAGTTCATAGTTGTCGTTTACTCACCTAATTCAGATCGGTCAGAACACCGTAAGTTTCAGGCCGGCGGTCACGGTAAAACTGCCAGGTATCTCTGACCTGGCGAACCATGTCCATATCGACCTCGTGGATCAGAAGTTCATCTTGATCGGCGCTGGCCTGCGCTTCGATCTGACCACGCGGGTTAACGAAATAACTCGAGCCGTAAAACTCCCCGATATTCCAAGGAGCCTCGGTTCCCACTCTATTAATTGCTGCAATAAAAACGCCGTTGGCAGCTGCGGAAGCTGGCTGCTCAAGTTCCCACAAGTACTGCGACAGCCCGGCCACTGTTGCGGATGGGTTGTAGATGATTTCAGCCCCGTTTAATGCTAAGGCGCGCCAACCCTCAGGGAAATGACGGTCGTAACAGATATATACACCGATTTTGCCGTAGGCCGTATTAAAAACCGGCCAGCCCGAGGCCCCAGGCTTGAAGAAGAACTTCTCCCAGAAGCCGGCGACATGAGGTAGATGGCTTTTACGATATTTACCCATGTAGCTGCCATCGGCATCGATTACTGCAGCCGTGTTGTAGTACACCCCAGTCATGGCTTCTTCGTAAATCGGCACAATGATGACCATGTTGTACTTTTTGGCGTATTCACACATCAAACGGGTTGTATGGCCATCTGGGATTGCCTCTGCCGCCGCATACCAACGGGCATCCTGGCTCGGGCAAAAATAAGGCTGGGTAAACACTTCCTGAAAACAAAGCACCTGGACACCGGCTGCGCCCGCCTGGTCAATTAACGGAATGTGCGCTTCTAACATGGCATCACGAATCTCCTCGGGAGACGAATCCGTGCTCGCCTTCAAACTCATCTGGATAAGCCCGGATTTCAATTTA
The DNA here is from genome assembly GCA_014239255.1 of Gammaproteobacteria bacterium. Taxonomy (GTDB): domain Bacteria; phylum Pseudomonadota; class Gammaproteobacteria; order Arenicellales; family UBA868; genus UBA868. The sequence continues at coordinate 16,617 of JAAZZE010000013.1, read as the reverse complement.
CTCATGTGCGCCCCCTTGTGATGTGATTGGCATGTTGGTTTTCGGGATTGATATCGCCGCTTGGCAAAGAAGTGGAAATCGACAAGATTCGACCTTGGCGATGCTTGTAACAGTTCTTTACCATTTGGTCAATTTATCGCAAAGACTGCCCCTTAGTTGACAGGTCCAATCCACGAACCAGCGACGCGGCGACGCTTGGCGCGCCTTTGTAGTACACCTAAGCGTCGTAATCCGCCGGCAAGATTACAACTTCGATCTGGGCTTGAACATCCGCATAGGTCTGGGCCACTGCCCAGCTCATAAAAAAGTATGTGCAGGATCTATCCGACCAGACGGTCCTGTTTCTGGCAAGCGTAAAAGATAGCGCCTTTGTGTTGCCCGGATCCTTAAACTGTTTTTGGAAATTAGCGCCGTAACCCATGGAGGTCCGAACGTAGTCGGACTGCCGAGTGAACCATCAGCACAGCAATTACAATGCTGCCCCCGGCAATGCTCTGCCACCCAGGGTTCTCCCCGATCACCCACCAAACCCACAACGGGCCCAACACCGCCTCCAGCAGGCTGATCATCGCTACTTCCGGGGCCGGCAAATAGCGCGGGCCCAGAGTCATTAAAACTAACCCTAACGGCAACAGCACCAGCCCCGCAAAGACAAGCGCGAGCCATTGGATGTGATCCATAACTGGATATTGTGCAAATATCATTGCAACCAGAGCCGTGAGCAGTAAGCCGATTCCTGCCGCGGGAATCATATTGATTTCACGACGGCCTCGAATAATCGTATATATCGACGCCAACAGAACCGCGTTCAGCAGTGCAAGTGAATCACCAAACCACTGTATGCTGCCAAAACTACCGCTCGCAACAATAATCAGCCCTAAGGCCGCTCCTACAATGGCCCAACGTGTGGCGTTTGAGACCTCTTCGCCAAAAATGGCTTTCGAAAGTACCGCAGCAATGAGCGGCGTACAGGCAAATATCACTAATACATTAGCGACACTGGTATAAGAAAAAGCTGCGTAAAATGTGATCGAGCAGGCTGCTTGCAAAAAACAGACGAGCGCACCCCAGCGGCCCAAGTTACGAACAGTACCCAAGAACTTCCCTCGAGCGTACAACGCAAAGCCCACAACAATCACGATGCCGCCCAACAGGCCCCGACCAAAAGCCAACGTAAACGGATCAACGGCTGTCAGGCGAATCAACAGTGCGTCCGGGGTGAATACCAGAGCCCCAGCAAGGGTCAACCAAAAACCCTTTCGATGTTCTCCACTCATGATCTACCCTTATTGCCCAAGCCTTGACCCACGTCTTTTAAGAAACAGCCCGGCATGTATTTTTCACTTCGCTCAATGTTCCTGATCGTATATAAACGCCTCAATTACCTCGGGCGGCACTGCGCCGGCCTGCGTGGCTTTCAACGCGCCACCTGGCGCGTAAATGAGGAATGTCGGCGTCCCTTTAAAAGACTGGCCGGTTTGATTGGAAAAAAAATCCGCCACGTCCCCAGGCTCTCCAAGTAGATTAGAAAAGCCAACCTCGCGCTCCTCAACAAAAGCCCATGCCTCAAACGCCGCGTCGGCACCGTCGAGCGAGATACCCAGAACTTTCAGGCGTCCGTCCCGATGTCGCTCGTGCAAATCTGCCTGCCCTTGCATCTCCTTGGCACAAACCGGACAACTGTGCGACCAAATCATGACCACCAGCCACCGATCAGTTGGAAACATATCGGCAAAACTGACAGGGCGCCCGTCAAAATCAGAAAATACCTGTGCGGTGGCTGCCGATGACGGCTCCATTGCCACCCCAAGCACTAACACAGCGCTGATCAGCCATCGAGCGGTATATTTCTTCAAGACTTCCTCCGGGGGCGAGCTGTATCTACCCCGTAACTGACCAAAAGCACCCCGCTAACGACAAGAATCATCCCGAGTGCCGACTTATAGCTAAAGGTTTCACCAAATAACGGCCAGGCGATCAGCGCCGTGACCGGTGGCACCAGAAAAAACAAGCTTGCCACGCGGGTTGCTGCCTGATGGCGCACGAGCACCCAAAGGAGGGTCATGGCCCCCAGCGATAGAACGACGACTAACCAGGCGAGGGCAAACACAAACTCCCCGCTCCATTGCACCTTTTGAGTATCAAACGCGAAGGACGCGATAGCCATCATCAGTGCCGCTGCCAAAAATTGCAAAAAAGAGCCGCTCAAAAGATTCATCTCGCTGCAAAACCGCTTCTGGTACAAAGTGCCCACACTCATTCCGGTCACTGCGACGACACATAAGATGACTCCAATCACCGAGCTATCAAACAATCCAAGATAACGCGAGGAAACCAGTGCGACACCTACCGTCCCGAGAAGAAACCCGACCCATTGGCGTGCTCGGACGGGCTCCGAAAGCATAGGACCGGCCAGCACTGCTGTCAGCATCGGCTGCAAACCAACAATCAGCGCACTGTCTCCAGCCGATACCCCAAAACTGATTCCAAGGTAAATTCCGCCCAGGTACACACCATGAACCAGTACCCCTACTGTCATGATATGCATAGCATTTGTCCAGGTACCGGGTCCCTTGGCGCCGGTGACCCAGATCATCACCCCCAGGATTAAACAAACCAGGGCAAATCGCAACGCTAAGAACGTCGCCGGCTCTGCATACGGCAAACCGAGTTTTGCGCCGATAAAACCCGTACTCCACAAAACCACAAACACCGCTGGAGCGGCGGCAAATAGAAACGATGAGCCGGTAGGTCTTTCAGTTATCATTAGCTGATCAGGGTTAAGCGAAGAGGCGTAGTCTATGAGATTAGGGCTAGGCCTACCTACTCCAATTTCGACTTGAAATTCAAATGCTCAACCCTATTTAAATGTTGGTGTGAATTGCAGAATCTAATCTATTGAAATGAGCGACAACCCTTTTGTCAAAGTGGTAACCCAGGAGAGTTTCCCAACCGAGGTGACTCAACGTTCGGCCCTCGTGCCGGTGCTGGTAGATTTTTGGGCCGACTGGTGCGCGCCGTGCAAGATGCTTGCACCGGTTCTCGAAAAGCTTGCTCTCGAATACGCAGGCAAATTTTTGATGGCCAAAATTGACACCGATGTTGAACGCGATCTGGCCGCTCAATTTGCAGTACGCAGCCTTCCTACAGTCAAAGTATTCCGCCACGGTGCACCCGTCGACGAATTCATGGGCGCGCTACCGGAAAGCGCGGTACGGGAAGTGATTGAGCGTCATATTGAACAGCCCGCCGATCTCGATATAGCCGAAGCGACGAACCTGTCCGACAGTGGTAAAGCCGAGGCCGCAGTGGCACTGCTTAAAGAGTCTTTGACTAATTATCCGGGGCATGGTCCGCTGCGGGTCGCCCTCGCCCAGCAGCAATTAAATACTAAAGACGCCCCGGGTGCGTTTGAGACCCTTAAAGAACTACCCCTTCTGGCAAAACAGGAAGAAGAAGCCAAGATATTGCAAGCTCGGATCGAACTGGCTCTTAGTGCCGATGAAACAGGCGATACCGACGCATTAGCCCAGAGGATCGCTCAGAATCCCAATGACCTGTCTGCACGTATCCGCCTGGCGGCTGGCCTCTTTCATCAGCCAGAACAGGTAGAGGCTGCGATGACCCAATTGCTCGAGGTTATCAAGCGTGGCCGGGGCGCTAGCGAAGCCGATCAGGCTCGCCAGACACTGTTACAAATATTCGCCAGCCTGGGTCACCAGGACGAGCGGGTCGGCCGTTACCGTCGACTGTTAGCGCAAATATTGAATTGACCGCATTGTTCGTGCCCCAAGGATCAACCGCGCGGGTGGTGCGTGCCGTGTAACGACTGCAATCTTGCCCGGGCGACATGAGTATAGATCTGAGTTGTCGAAAGATCTGTGTGTCCTAGCAACATCTGCACGCTACGTAAATCGGCGCCATGGTTCAGTAGATGGGTTGCGAACGCATGCCGCAACGAGTGTGGTGAGAATTCTTCACCAATGCCCGCTTGTTGGGCATAACGCTTGATGAGTTGCCAAAATGCCTGACGAGTCATTGGCCCTCCCCGGCGTGTTACAAAAACGGCGTCGGTCAATTGCGTCTTCAGAAGGTCTGAGCGGGCCTGTCCGAGGTATTCGCGTAGACTCTCAGATGCCTCTTCCCCCAATGGCACGATCCGCTCTCGCCCTCCCTTTCCTACCACCCTGACCAGTCCGGTAGTCAGGTCAAGTTCGTTGAGTGTCAGGCCTACCAACTCGGATACGCGTAGACCACTGGCATACATGGTTTCCAGCATGGCACGGTCTCGGCTTCCCAGGGCGGTATCCCTGGGAGGCGTTGACAATAGTTTTTCAACGCCTTGTTCGCTTATATTTTTTGGAAGGGGTCGGCCGATGACAGGAGAGCGGACATCGGCTGTTGGGTCTGCCTGAGTACGGCCTTGGATCAAAAGATAGCGGTAAAAACGGCGCAGAGTTGATAAGTGTCTCGCGGAAGATCTCGGGCTCAGTCCCGAGCGCACATTAGCGGCGAGGTAGGCCAACAGATCCGCACGGGTCGCCTCGTCAAGGGCCAGTCCTTTTTTTTCGAGCCAGATTTGGAAAGTAAGAAGGTCTGTCCGGTACGCTGCCAACGTATTGGCGCTGAGCCCCGATTCGAGCCAGATTCCATCAAGAAACTGATCCAGTAGTTGCGTATCTGGGGAGCCCACACTCAGTTACCTTCTTGAGCGCGCAGACGACCCAACTGCAGCTGGGCTAGCCGGTATCGCAACTTGGCCTGCAATTTCGGGTCGGTCGTATTGCCCAGAAGCCGATGATAGATAACGCCGGCATCATCATACAAAGCGGCAGATTCCAATTCCTGGCCAGCCCGATACAGTGCACTTCGGCCCCAAGAATCAGCGGTCGCACCAGTCCAAAAAGCCGATTCAACAAAATAGGCCGCGCTACGTATATGGTCATCCAACTCAGCCCACGATTGGGCAACCCAATACAGCAACTCGCGTTTCTGGCCAGGGGTCTGAACCAGAGGTGTCACCACTTCGAACAGTTCCAATGCGAGGTGGTGTTTCCCCAGAAATTGCAGGTCAAACATCACTTGCATTACCTGATCAAGGCTCGCGGGCGCCATTGCCTGAAGTCGGGCGAGCCAAGCCTTCAACTCGGCGGCTCCCCCGCTTGCGTTACCTCCCAGGATTTGAAGCCGTGCCGAGCGCAAAACCCAGGCCCCATGATTTACCCCCTGTGGCGGCCCCGCAATCATCGATTGCAAATCCGCCGCACGCCCAAAATCGGACTCGGCCAATGCCTGTTCCACCAGCAATAGCAGGGTCTCATCTTCTAAGTCGGAATAACGCCCAAGAAGCCCGTTCTGACCATAAAACGAACCGAGTAGTCCCGCATATCCCTGATCCAACAACTGACGCACTAACCATGAATGGGCCAGTTGTTGTTCACGCTGTGGCAGAACCTGTGTTAATAGATAAACACAAAGCGATCTTGCGTCGAGATCATCAAGATCACCGTCGGTGGCAAGCATTTTCCACGCCTTGGTTGCCTGGCTATCCAGTAATGAAAGATCCTTAAGAACGGTTTGGCCAAGCGCCCGGTAAGACTTAATGAGGGAGTCACTATCTTGCTTTGCTAAAAGTGGATCTACTTTGGCCTTATGCAATAAAAGATACTCAATTGCACCAACACGCAATCGCGCATAACCCACCTCAGATGCGACTTCTGCCACCATCGCCTGCCGAGTAGATTCGAGCTCGACAAGTTCTGCCGGAATGAGCACGGCGTCAAGCCGTGTCATTGCGAGATCGATGGGTAAAGCACCGCTACGCCATTCGGCATAGGCCCGCCACAGTTGTGCCGCATAGGATTCGGCACCAATCAACTGGGAAACAGCGTCCTTTGGGCGATGCCCCGCTAAGGCAATACGCGCCCTCATTAATTGCCAGGAGGTTTCATCAGGAGCATATTCCAATTGGTAGCGTTGCGCTGCGATCTCGGCATCAGCTATGAGTCCTTGGGCAATATAAGCCTTGATGATATTGCGTCTTATTTCCTGAACTGCACCAGGCTCCAATTGACCTTCAGCGAGCAGTGTCCGAGAAACCGCTTGAGCACGACTCCCTTTCGCTGCCATCAACAAAGCACTACTGAGTCTGAGCCCTACTTCTACAAACTCAGCGCCGGGCGGTTCCTTAAACCGCCGAGCAAGTTCAGTGATCAGTGTGTCCCAGCGACCCTGCTCTTCGAGAAGGTCCCAGCGCTCTCGCGCCCGCGTCAGCATGGCCTCCTCATCCGTCGCCGGCAGAGTTCCCAACACGCTCAATGCCAACTGCCGCAGGCCGCGATCCTTAAACCCGTGAATAGACCCGATACCCAGTGCGAGCGAAAAAGGAGTTAAGGCAAGAGCGGGTTCGCGGATCAGGGGGTCAGATGCTTTTGAGGAAGATACAGAACGATCCTCTTTGATCTCGGTTTGAAATTGAACATCGAGATCGAGACCGCCAATGGGTGCAGGCCGAGCGGTGAAAAGTGGTGCCGGTTCCTCCTGGCCAAAAGCGAGAGCACCGGTAATAGGGGAAATACCCGAGATCAAGGTGGATACCATGGCAGCAACGACAACAACGTCGAGCCGGCAGCTGCGCGATACAGCGCCTGCCATGTGGTGGGTTGCGGGTATCATCCCACCTGCCAAGTGAAAGATTAGTAGCTGTGAAACACCGCCAAGCACCGGGGCCCGCTCACAGCGGTCAGGAAATTTTCTCGCGAATCCGTGCTGATTTTCCGGTACGGCCACGCAGGTAGTACAGTTTTGCCCGTCGAACTGCGCCGCGCCTACGGACCTCAATGCTGGCCACCAGCGGGCTGTGTGTCTGGAAAACCCGTTCGACCCCTTCACCGTAAGAAATCTTACGTACGGTGAATGATGAATTCAGGCCGCGGTTCTTACGGGCAATAACCACACCCTCGAATGCCTGAAGGCGCTCCCGGGCGCCCTCCTTCACCTTAACCTGGACACGAACAGTGTCACCTGGGCGGAACTCTGGCAGGTCTGTTTTAACCTGCTCGCTTTCCAACTTCTCAATAATGTTCGTCATCTGGAACTCTCCTATTTTTCGTATTGCTGCCTGAACGATTCCAGTAACAAGCGTTCTTCATCGTTCAACTCTCTTTGCGCCAGCAGATCTGGCCGCCTCAGCCATGTCTGACCCAAGGCTTGTTTTAATCGCCAACGCCGAATTTCTTCATGGTTTCCCGTCAGTAACGGGGCCGGCACCTCTACACCTTTAAACATTTCCGGCCGCGTGTACTGCGGCCAATCCAGTAACCCTGCACTGAATGATTCAGTCTTAACCGAATCATCGTTACCCAGTACACCAGGCAGGCATCTTACCAGTGCTTCAATCAGCACCATTGCTGGCAGCTCCCCACCCGCCAGCACATAATCGCCGATGGACAACTCCTCGTCCACCTCGCGCTCCAGCAAACGCTGATCGACGCCCTCATAACGCCCCGCCAACAGCACCAGGGCAGGCTCCGTCGCGAGGGTCTGCACCCGTTCCTGGGTCAACCGAGGTCCTTGAGGGCCAAGGTAGATCACCTTACCTCCACCGGCAGAGCGAGCCGAGCGGATAGCCCCCGCCAGTGGCGGCGCCATCATCACCATGCCAGGCCCACCGCCATAGGGCCGGTCATCCACCCGGCGGTACCTATCTTGGCAGAAATCCCGCGGATCCCACAACTCGAGTCGCAACTTCTCGCTCTGAAGTGCGATCCGGGTCATTCCAAAGTCCCGTACCGCATCAAACATCTGCGGGAAAATGCTAACTACGTCTATACGCATATATATACGCATATATACACGCACTTAATTATGCGCATACTTAAATTACGTCCCCAACGTCACAACTGCCCAGAGCGATCAGAAATTTTTATCCCAGTCCACCTCGATCTGCCCGGTTTCCAAGTCGACTTGCCGAATCACATCCGGGCCGTAAGGAATTAACCGTTCACGGTCTCCAGTAAGTACCAGCACATCATTAGCACCAGTCTCCATCAGATGATCTACTCGACCCAGCGGCTCACCGGCCAAATTAATGACTTCCAATCCTTCCAGCTGATACCAAAAATATTCCCCAGCCTGGGGTGATTCAAGCCACTTCGGATCTACTGCAACATCCATTCCAATCAGCGTTAGCGCCTGATCCCGGTCGTCGCAGCCATCAAGGTGCGCCACTACCCCTTTGCCTTGCCGCCGTCCGTTTAGCACGGCTACTTCTTTCCACTTTTCGCCTTGCCGTAAAAGCCATCGCGAATGACTGAGTATCGCGCCGCGCTCACGCGAGTAATCAAAAACACGCACCCATCCTTTAATTCCAAAAACACCACTCACTTGACCCACAACGAGCGGTTGAGCTGCCAGTGCTGGCATCGATTTTTGAAGTCCGCCGCCCCCGGCAAACACAATGGGTCAGGCGGCTTTCGTGTCGGCCTGTTTCAAAAAGGTAGCAACCCGTTCCGAGGGTTGGGCGCCATGGCCAATCCAATATTGCGCACGTTCCCGATCCAGTCGTAATGTTTCTTCGCCGGCGGTGGCCATTGGATTAAAGAAACCGATGCGCTCAATAAATCGTCCACGCGGTTGCCGCTTGCGATCTGAAACCACAATCGAATAAAACGGGCGCTTTTTGGAGCCGCCACGGGCGAGCCGTATGGTCACCATTTAATAGTTCCTCTTAAAAAATCCGTTAAACCAGTCAATTTTAACATAGTTTTTATCCTTTGAAACCCGAAACCGGTAGCCATCTTTAACGGGCAAACGGATTTCCTGTGCCCGGCATAGCACCTTTCATCTGCCCCATCATCCGTGCCAGCCCCCCTTTTCCTTTAGCCTTTTTCATCATCTTTTGCATCTGGGTAAACTGTTTGAGCAGGCGGTTGACCTCCTGCACCTGAGTGCCCGACCCCGTGGCAATGCGTCGTTTACGCGACCCTTTTATCACCGCCGGAAAAGCACGTTCTCTGGGGGTCATTGAATTAATGATTGCAATCGATCGACCGGTCTCCTCACCACCAGCCTGAGCCCGGACCGCTGCAGGCAGTTCCGATGCACCAGGCAATTTCTCTATCAAACCTCCCAGCCCGCCCATCTGTTCAACTTGAACCAATTGTTCGCGAAAGTCTTCAAAATCAAAGCCCTTGCCCTTGCTCAGCTTGCGAGCCATTTTCTGAGCCTGGCCCTCATCAACACTGCGCTGCACTTCCTCAACCAGGCCGACAACATCTCCCATTCCCAGAATCCGCGACGCAACCCTATCGGGGTGGAACGCTTCCAGCGCATCGCTTGCCTCACCTACGCCCAGGAACTTGATCGGTTTTGATGTGACCTCGCGAATTGACAACGCTGCACCACCGCGCGCATCGCCGTCGGCTTTGGTCAGGATAACTCCCGTCAGCGCTAGTGCCTCGTTAAAGGCACGCGCACTATTGACAGCATCCTGGCCAATCATGCTGTCAACGACAAACAAGGTCTCGACCGGATTTACGGCCGTGTGAATCTGGACAACCTCGGCCATCATTTCATCATCCACATGCAACCGCCCTGCCGTATCCACGATCAAAACGTCATCGGCGCCAACCCGTGCCTGAGCCAGGGCATCGGTGGCAATCGCGACTGGATCATTCCCTTTTGCATGAAAACGGGCGCCGACCTGATCTGCCAGTTGACGAAGCTGCTCCATAGCTGCAGGCCTATAGACATCGACGCTGGTCAGCAATACCTGCTTTTTTTCCCGCTCTTGTAAAAACCGCGCCAGCTTTGCCGCACTGGTGGTCTTTCCTGCGCCCTGCAGTCCCGCCAACAGTATTACTGCCGGAGGGCGAGACACAAGATTAAGGCTTTCGTTTCGCTCGCCCATCAACGTGACCAGTTCGTCATGAACGACTTTGATCACCGCCTGGCCCGGGCTAAGACTCTCGAGCACTTCTGTTCCCGCGGCCCGCGCCCGCACCCGCTCGAGGAAAGTTCGAACCACTGGAAGCGCCACATCAGCCTCGAGCAATGCAATACGCACCTCGCGCATGGCATCGCGAATGTTGTCGTCATTCAGGCGACCGCGGCCGGTTAGGCCCTTAAAAGTCGCTTTAAGCCTATCGCTGAGCTGGGGAAACATATCTGTTGTCCAGGATTGCTGCGTGGTCCAACGCCTGCTAAGGCGCCAAACAGTAATGAAACCTTACGCAGTTGGGATAAAATCAGGAAATCATAAGTCTTAAGAGCATCTATTTTACATGGTCATTGAATCTGATCAGAAATTCAAAGTCCCCGTTGCAAGAATCATGGGGCCGATCAATGGCATCACAGATCCATGACAGGTCTGTTTAGCCTCACTGCCGCGCTGTTTTACCTCACTGCGACCGTCGTCATTCTTGGCCAGAATAACGAATCTGCAGACTCGCCTCGCAACCGATCATTTACGACGCTGCTCGCTTACCTTGCCGTTGGTGCTCATGGTTTCAGCTTGGTGCCATTGGGACTGTCTAGCGTAGGGATAAACCTCGCCTTGGGCGCTACGCTGTCCTTGATTGGTTTTGTCGTGGTTGTCCTTTACTTGATTGCTCGATTACTCCAGCCTGTTCATATTCTCGGCGTATTAGTGTTTCCCGCGGCCGCACTGGGAGTCACTATAGGCTGGCTTTTCCCAGGGGATGCTTACGCGATTCAACTACAAGGCACAACCGGACTGGCTCACATCCTCGGTGCGGGCCTTGCCTATGCGCTTCTCAGTCTTGCGCTGGCTCAGGCACTGCTCCTTAGCGCCCAGGACTGGAGTCTCAAACGAAAGCACTCCAGGGGGGTTTTCTCCGCGCTTCCCCCAATACAGACCATGGAAACCATTTTATTCCAACTGGTGTACATCGGATTCACACTCCTAAGTATTACGCTGGTGAGCGGTGCGCTTTCGTCTGGGCAATTGTTCGGCAATGCCTTTTTGTTTAACCACCATACGTTGCTGGCACTGCTGGCGTGGCTCAGCCTTGTAATCCTTATATCTGGCCGGCTTTTTTTTGGCTGGCGCGGGCGTGTCGCTGTTCTGTGGACAGGTGCCGGATTCGCTCTTTTGGCATTGGGCTATTTCGGAACCCGGTTTGTCCTGGAGGTCATGCTAAGTTCCTGAAAATAACACCCCTCTGAGTTGTTAAGGATAATGAACTTTCGGCTCTGATCAAAAACGCTCAGATCACCTCAAAATGACAGTCCTTGGGTGGGGCACCCCACCCGCCCAAGACCTGCAGCCTTTCCGTGATCTGCCGGAATCCTGACCGGTTCCAATTGACTTATCCCACTCCTCCTAGTTTGCGCTGATCGTGCGTTGCAGCTTGTTCAGATAACTTCTGGTATTTATGCGTACACCAATCACGTGCCCAGATTCGTGTATTTTCCAAATACCTGAAACAGTAAGAAAACGTCGTGGTAATCAGTAAAACGAAACAGATGGCGCAAGAATTAAAAAAGTTAGAGTCGATAGGCGGCCATCGTCGCAACTGAAGTCGTCACTACCATCCTCAAACAGCAACACTTTGTAACAGTTTTTGTCGGAATGTTGTCGAGCACGGGACCCGTCAAACCTGCATCGACAATGAGGCAACCCTAGGTCATATTCTGGATGCCTGGGTTTCCAGTACCCTGGCCAACGTGGTCACGCCAGCCTTAATAGCCGACTGATCAATGCCACTGAACCCCAGTAACAGGCCATTGACATCGGTATCGCTGATGCAAAAACGGCGAATGGGTGTGACTGTGATGTTGTGCTTCTCGGCACGGGCTGCCACGTCGGTATCGATCAATCCGCATTGCAGGTTACCAATGGTGTGCAGGCCCGCGTCAGTGGGTTCGATATCCAGCAGGCCGTCAAGGCGCTGTCTGGAGCAGTCCAGGAACACCTCGTAACGCTCCAAATATATCTTGCGCATGCGACGAATATGGGTGGCATAGTGGCCTTCTTCCATGAAGTCTGCGACCACAGCCTGGGGGTTTGAAGGCGCGCCCGAAACATAGGCCAATATTGCGGTCTGAAATAATTCCACCATGGATTCAGGTACCAGAAAATAGCCCAACCGTAATGCCGGAAACAGGGTCTTACTAAATGTTCCGACATAGAAAACCCGTCCGCTCCGGTCCACACTCTTCAGGCTTGGCAGGCGATGGCTGCCATAATAAAACTCGCCATCAAAGTCGTCCTCAATAATCCAGGCATTCGCACGCTCCGCGGCCTCAAGCAATGCAAGACGCCGTGCGAGACTCATAGTGACAGCCATCGGCTGTTGATGCACCGGAGTGACAAAAGCCAATCTGAAGTTTGGTGCTCTATTGATACCCTGCTCTACCATAATGCCTTCGCTATCCACACCCACTGGCACCAGTTCGGCGCCCGCTGCGAGTAGTGCGTTACGAGCACCGATGGCGCCGGGGTTCTCGATCCAAACCTTTTCTCCCGGTTGCAAAATGACCGAGGCGATAAAATGAAATGCCTGCTGGGCGCCATTGGTGACAAAAAGCTGCTCCGGCTCGCAACTGATTCCGTGGGTGGCCTTAAGATGGGCGGTGATGGCGCGGCGCAAAGGCGGATAGCCGGCTGGATCCCCGTAGCCCAAAACAATATCCCTTGGGTTTCGCCAATGCCTCGAGTTCCGTCTCGCCCACAGTGCAAGGGGGAATTGATCAAGCGCCGGCAGAGCGGTGGTAAAGGCGCGCACCTGGTGGGGCAGCCGTTCCCCGAATGCATTTAATTGTCCGGCAGTATCGCCAGAATCTCCAAACCGGTGCAGGAATTCTCGATGCTGTAAAGAAGGAAAATACGGTCGTTTAATTCCGGTTACCTCGGTATCAGCCGAGGGCGCGCTGTACTGCCGCGTGGTCCCCACCGCATCGCTGACGAATGTACCAGAGCCGGTTGTCGAGACTAGCAATCCTTCGGCAACCAGCCTCTCGAAGGTCTCCACCATCGTGGTTCGAGAGACACTAAGATCTTTTGCCAGCGTGCGGGTTGAAGGCAGTCGGGTCCCCGCTGGCAGGCCACCCACAAGGATAATGTCGCGGATGGCGATGGTGATCTGTGTGCTTAAGGTACGGGGTGAGTCGTGGTCGATTTCGATAGACTGCAGCAGTGCCCCCGCGCTTCTTTTGACCATGACTCTATAATTTGACAGTAATTGGTATGTTAAATTATTCGAAATGGACCTTATGTGCAAGCCATTTCTATGTCCCACTCGCACCTTAAACACGGTGGTTGCGAGATCCCGACGAGCGTAGGCTGATGCGGAACATGAAAATCCAAAGTATAGAAACCTTCAGCACAGAATTTGTTGGATTTGTTCGGGTCACCACCGAGGGTGGCCATCAAGGCTGGGGGCAGGTTTCGAGCTACCACTCGGATATCTCATCATTGGTATTACACCGGCAAGTGGCACCCTATGCCCTGGGCGCGGATATTGCCGAGCTAGGCCGCTTGATACAGTTGATCCCCGAGCGCGAGCACAAGTTTCCAGGCTCTTACCTGCGCCGCGCCATGGGTGGATTGGATACTGCGATCTGGGATCTGTACGGCAAATTTGAAAACAAGAGCGTCTGTGAATTGCTGGGAGGCACCCCGCGGCCGATCCGGGTCTATGCCTCCAGCATGCGACGCGATATCAGTGCAGAAGATGAGGCGGACCGGCTTGCCAGGCTGCGCGATATCCACGGTTACGATGCTTTCAAAATCAGGGTCGGAAGTGAATTCGGCCACAATGTCGACGAGTCTGAAGGTCGCACCGAAGCCGTGGTACCGAAAGTGCGCAGGGTGCTGGGCGATGATGTCGATCTGCTGGCAGATGCCAACAGTTGCTATACCGTTGATCGTGCCATCGAGGTTGGCCATCTGCTCGAGGACTATGGCTATTGCCACTATGAGGAGCCGTGCCCCTACTGGGAGCTCGAGTGGACCCAACAGGTGACCAACTCATTGGATATAGATGTCACCGGGGGAGAGCAGGACTGTGATCTGGCTACCTGGCGCCGTATGGCAGCCATGGGCGTCGTGAATGTTCTACAACCGGATATCTGTTATCTCGGTGGAATAAGTCGTAGTCTCCAGGTAGCGGAACTGGCGTTAACAAGCGGCCTGCCATGTACCCCACACTCAGCCAATCTTTCACTGGTCACGGTTTTTACCCTGCATCTGATGGGCGCTATCAAGGCAGCCGGCCCCTATGTTGAATTTTCCATTGAGGGTGCGGACTACTATCCCTGGCAGGAAGGCCTTTACGACCCGGTTCTCGTTGCCAAAGACGGCAAAGTGCAGATCCCTGAGGGTCCGGGCTGGGGGGTTGCGATCAACCCCGACTGGCTCGAGCGATCAAGCTACCAGATCAGCGCCTTAGACTGACAGGTGGGGATGATCAAAATGGACGGACTATTCACATCGGATTACAAGTTGGAGCCCTATTGGTGGGAACGTACGCCGCGGCCGTCAGCCAAGGACACTGCTCCACCTTCCGAAGCCGATGTCGCCATTATCGGCTCTGGCTATACCGGCCTGAATGCCGCACTGGTGACGGCCCGAGCAGGACGCTCGACAGTGGTGCTCGATGCAAAGGACGCCGGTTATGGCTGCAGTTCCCGCAATGGTGGGCAGATCAGCACCAGTATAAAACCTGGACTGGCGGAGCTCAGCCGAAAGCATGACGCAAAGACAGCTTTCAATATCATCAAGGAGGGGCACAATGCGCTTGAATGGATGCAGGAGTTTGTAGGATCCGAACAGTTATCCTGTGATTTCAAGGTCCCCGGCCGTTTCCATGCCGCCCATAATTCCACCCAGTTCAAAAAGCTCGTCGAGTCGGTGCAACATCAGCCTGAAGGGCTCGAGGTACCCTGTTATGTCGTAGGCCGCCCTGAACAACAGCGCGAACTTGGCACCGATGTTTATCATGGCGGCGTGGTATTTGAGAATCATGCCTCGATCGATCCGGCGCGCTATCACCAGAAACTTATGGATCGCGTTTTAACCGCCGGCGCCAGTGTCATACCTCATTGCCCTGCTGGAAAGATAGACAGATCTGGCCGGGGATTTGTTGTGGATACTCCGCGGGGTCGATTACACGCAAGGGATGTAATCATTGCCACCAATGGTTATACGGGATCGCTCACACCATGGCAAAGAAGGCGAGTAATCCCCATCGGCAGTTATATGATTGCCACCGAAGTACTTGAACCAGAACTCATGAATCGGTTGATGCCTAAAGACAGAATTGTCAGTGACACCCGCAAGGTGGTGTTCTACTACCGCCCCTCGCCAGATCGGACTCGGATTATCTTCGGTGGCCGGGTCTCCAGCTCTGAGACCGACACCCGTAGAAGTGCGTTACTGCTCAAACGCAACCTGGTACAAATCTTTCCGGACCTTGAGACAACGAGAGTGAGTCACAGCTGGATGGGCTATGTGGCCTATACCTTCGATACGCTGGCCCATGTGGGCAGGCATGATGGTATTTACTATGCCATGGGTTATTGTGGATCGGGCGTATCGATGGCCAGTTATCTGGGTATGCGAGTGGGGCAGAAACTGCTGGGCACAAAAGCGGGTCAAACAGGTTTCGACGGTGTCAAATTTCAGACCCGACCACTGTATACCGGCAAGCCGTGGTTTTTGGCCACAGCGGTTGCCTGGCACCGATGGCGCGATCGCATGAATATCTGAGATCATTACCCAAAACCCAGTCCTGACATTGAAAAAGTGGCAGGCTCAGTGAATTGGTATGATAGATTGTTGAGAATGGACCTTTTGCTAATACCATTCTACAAAGCAGACTAGATTCTGCTTAGGATTGCCAGGCCAGCATTCCTAGCGACTGAGCGACAAAATTAAACGGGCCAGAACCAGATCATCACAGAGACGGAGGAATAAGTTATGAAATTTCGCAACAAGATTTTTGCAAGGAAAACGGGGCAGACCGTTATCGGTATTGCCGCGGCCATGTTGGTGTCAAGCGTCGTGATCGCAGAACCGATTACCGTAGTATCTTGGGGTGGCACTTATGGTGCCGCGCAGGATAATGCACTATTCAATGATGCATCCAAGAACACTGGCATCGAAATTAATCGGGAGTCTGGAGCCAGTATGTCGAAAACCTGCTTGCAGGTTCAATCCGGTTCGGTCATCTGGGATCTCGTGGTAACCGGTTCTGGTGGTGCAGCTGCTGCAGCTGCCGAGGGTTGTCTGGAAAAGATTGACTACAGTGTTGTTGATGTTTCGGACTTTTATCCGAACCTATACACCGATTACTGTGTCGGCTCCGACGTGTTTGCCACCGTCATGGCATGGAACACTGAGAAATATGGTGAACCCGGCAGCGCCACTGCCCCAAATTCTTGGGCAGACTTTTTTGACGTTGAAAAATTCCCCGGGACCCGTGCCTACCGCGCGAACAATGTGGACGGTGCGCTTGAGCCGGCGCTAATGGCAGACGGCGTGCCTGCGGACCAAGTCTATGAAGTCCTCTCGACCCGGGCTGGCAAGATGCGTGCCATCAACAAGATCCGCGAATTGAAACCCCATATTGCCGTATTCTGGGGCTCTGGCGC
>JAAZZE010000139.1 GCA_014239255.1 Gammaproteobacteria bacterium | reverse complement strand
TGAAACGATCTGTCGAGGCATACAAACAGGTGTTGCTGCAATGGACTCGTGACCAAGCCCCGCTGCACTGGGCCGCAACCTTAAACAATCTCGGTACCGCGCTGCGAATGCTGGGCGAACACCGCAAGAGCCCCCGAACCCTGGAAAAATCGGTTGCGGCCTACCGCAACGCACTCGCTGAAAGAACACGCGAGCGCGTACCCCAGGATTGGGCAATGACACAAAATAATCTTGGCGCAGCACTGCAAAAACTCGGAGAGCGAGAGGAGAATACACAGATACTGGAGCACGCTATCGCCGCCTATGAGAACGCGCTCAAGGAATGGACTCATGAGCAGATGCCAGTGGCCTGGGCCATGACAATGGCCAACCTTGCGGTTGCGCAAAAAACCCTCGCTCAACGCCTAAACGATGTAGGCCTCGCTCGCGTGGCATTGACTGGGTTCGAGGCGGTCGCGCAAGTCTTTCGCAGTGCCAGCCATGCGCAGTACTATGAATTCGCCACTGAACAGGTGGCTAAGACACAAAAGATACTTAAGGAACTGGGCGGTGATTAAAAAATTAATCACCCACTGATCACCCACCGAACCTAATCCGGCTACGGATCACCAAACAGGTCGTCACTGCGGTTTCAGTGGTCCGGTAGCGCCCCTTTAATAAGTAACCCTTCAAAAGGAAAGTCTCTCGAGCACTCCTTTGACTAGGCTCCAATACAGTCATGAATCACTTCACTCAATCCGACAGGTCGAGTTGATGCGGGCGGTAAAGGATAAAGCTGACATCATCGGGTTTTGACGGTACGCCAGCAACGGGTGTGCTCATACGGGTCATCACGGTATCGGCAAGCAACTGCGCTGCCTGCAGCAGTGAGCCTACCCGGATTGCCTCGATGACCTCTGAGACAAAAAGGTTGTCCCAAAGCCCATCGCTGGCGACCAGCACGGTATCACGTGGCGCCAATTCCAATGGCCCCGTCTTCTCCAGCCATAGCGCAGGATCTCCCACCATATTGTTGAGTAGATGCCGACGCGGGTGAAACAATGCCTGCTTCTCATCCAGTATGTCATTGGCCTCAGCGATGCCCACGGGTGAGTGACATTGGGTTTTGAGCTTAATCCGGGTGCGCTGACCGACCACCAGTGCGGCTGAATCACCGGCGTGGTAACTGGTCAGTGAATCTTGAGAAATCTCGACAATAGAAATCGTTGTTGCGCTACCAGGCAGTTGCTCAAGTAATGCCTGGTTGGCACTTTGGATACGCGCTTCGATTACCGCATCGTTGTCTTGTGATCGGGGTTCACCCAGCATCTCGACAACCTGGGTCGCTGCCTCACGTCCCCGCGGCAAACCTCCTACCCCGTCTGCAACAGCCAGCCACACTCGATCAGGCTCGACCTGAAAAATGCCAAGAGCGTCCTCGTTGCCATGCGTGCGGCCTGCATGGGGGCGAGTAAAGACTACGGCTTGTCCATATGACAACGCCACAGACTGCGGGGATTCCAGGTTGGCGTCGGCCAACAACACCAGTGAGCGCGGGGAGGGAGAAGAATTCACGTACTGGCCGGCAAACTACTGCCACTCCATCATTTCCAGATACTGGCAAAGCTGGCCTGCACTTCGAAACTCTCGGGCGATCAGTGAGCGCTTGAGCCCCTTGCAGATGTCTTTGACTTCTTGTGGCTGACGGCGGTACCAGCGCTGACCGCCCAGCGCATCGTAAAAGATGCGAATCAGGTCAAATACATCATGCTGTATATTTTCCGCGTTAGGAGAGCCCCAACTGAACATATCCAGCAGTTTCAGCTCAAAGCCCAGTCCGTGGCGTAACACAATCACGTTATCGGTATGTAGGTCGCCATGATATTCGCCCACGTTGTGGATAAGCTCTATCCCCACTGCCAACGCATGCAGCAGATGCACGCCCTGAAAAGGGTTAAGGCGACGTCCCGACTGGCGCTTGAGGAAGTCGGACAACAACTCACCTTCGACAAATTCCGATACCAGAAAAGACACCGGCAAACCGTTAAAGACGAAAGTATCCCGCGTGTGGTATTGAATCACGATCGGACAGTGGCGCAACTTGTGCAATTTACGCGCATAAAAACGCAATGCCCGATTACCCAGATTGCGCCTTGGAAAGAATATCTTCACCGTGCGCTCGATACGTGTGCCGCACTCGCGAACCAGGTATACCTCACCCTCCCAACCGGAGCCCAGTCGTGACACAACCTCATACTTACCCGCCAGCAGTGTCCCCCCAGACAATTTGAAACTGCTGATACGCGGTGCTTTGGCTTTCATAGGCTGGTATTAGATCGATTCATTGCTGAAAGTCCAGAACCATCTGACGGTGATCTATCCCCGCATCGATAAACACATCACCCTGAGGAGTAAAACCGGCTCGCTGATAAAACCCCACCGCCGATAACTGTGCGCCCAGGCTCACACCGGCTAAGCCCTGAGTCCGGGCTTCATTGACCAGCGCGTCCAGCACCGCCCGACCCACCCCCTGGCAACGCATATCCGAGCGCACCGCCATGCGTCCGATCTTGCCAGACGCGAGCATTCGTCCGGTACCAACCACCTGGTTGTTATCGATCAGCGCGGCCACGTGGCAGGCGGTATCGTCCTCTCCATCGATCTCCAACTCCACCGGTACGCCCTGCTCTATGACAAATACCTGATAACGAAGAGCCGAGAGGGGTTCAGCATATTCATGCCAATCCACGATTTTTACCTGATAAACAGTCAACCGGAAATCACCTTTATGGTAGGCCTAAAAACGATCCCAAGAGCACTCATATCGCCTAAGATCATATGTACTCTAACAGTGCCTGACTATTTGGCAGTTATGCCAAGCAGTAAATAACTTAGCCCGATGGCTTAACTGAAACACGGAGTCAAAGTAATCGGGTCAATGGTTTTTAACTCAGTTGATTACATCAAGGGCTCACCACTTTGCGGCGTGGAGTCAAACCAGGCAACCGGCCAACCAAAACGCCTGAAAAAGTTAACTGCGTGGCGGTTCTTCGTCGCCGCTCAACTCATCAAACTGGGTGATGCCCTCGTCCAGTTCACGTTCCAGTTGGGTATCATCTCCCTCGTCAACATCACTGAGGTCGTCGGCTTCGCCCATCTCATCGTCTTCATCATCAATTGAGCGCGGCTTGATCGA
>JAAZZE010000138.1 GCA_014239255.1 Gammaproteobacteria bacterium | reverse complement strand
CCTTCATGACCGAGGATTGCTGGAAACAGTCCTTCGGGATCATCCCCCGACAGGGTAAAGGCATCGGTATGACACACCCCAGTGGCCTTGATTTCAACGAGCGCCTCACCCTTGCGTGGCCCCTCGACATGTACAGTTTCGATACTGAGTGATTGGCCAGCCTGGATGGCAACCGCAGCGCGACTCTCGATCATTGTGTCCCCCACATTTTCGGATAGTTGTTATTTCTGCGGATTATATAGAAGCACTCGCCTGGGTTGACTTTTTTGCGATAGGCCAAGCATGCTTGGGACAGTATCAGCCAGAACACCGGTTCCCATGTTCTCGATAATGCCATCTGTCCAACGCCTTGTACTGCTGGTCCTGATGTTTGGCGCTATGGCGAGTGCTTTTGCTGATACGAGTGCGGTATTTAAAAGCCAGAAGGCAAGTTTTCGTATTGTCACTTTGATCTCGGGGTTGAATCACCCCTGGTCTGTGGCATTTTTACCCTCGGGCGATATTCTGGTGACCGAGCGCCCCGGCACTTTGCGGATGATCCAAAACAGTGTGCTGTTAGATTCGCCCATCACCGGATTGCCACCAGTATCTGCTAAGAAAGATCAAGGCGGATTACTGGATATCGCACTGGATCCGGATGTTGCGAACAACCACCGGTTGTGCCTTTCCTATGTGGCCCGTGGTGAGGGTGGCAGGGGTACCGAGATTGCCTGTGGCGAGCTGCGCGGCAATCACTTGCACAAAGTCGAGGTGATTTTTAAGGCCGTGCCAAAGAGCGGAACCGGACGGCATTTTGGCAGCCGACTGCTGTTTGCTTCTGACGGGTACCTTTATGTCACCCTGGGTGAGCGGGGCTATCGGCCCCAGGCGCAAAATCGCGCCACCCATCCGGGATCATTGGTACGCATTGCCCGAGACGGATCAATACCACCGGATAACCCCTTTGTTGGGGATCCGGCCAGTCAACCCGAGATATACACCTATGGTAATCGTAACCCCCAGGGGCTGGCCGAACACCCGACGACAGGGGAGTTATGGATGCATGAGCATGGCCCTCGCGGCGGTGATGAGCTCAACCGGGTTGTTGCCGGGACTAATTACGGCTGGCCGGTGATCAGCTATGGAAAGGAATATTTCCTGCCCAAACCTGTTGGGGAGGGAACACACAAAGAGGGTATGCGCCAGCCAGTACATTACTGGGTGCCGTCGATTGCCCCTTCGGGTATGACTTTTTATACCGGATCGGATTTCCCGGGCTGGGCTGGAGATTTATTTATCGGTTCGCTCAAGTTTGGCGAACTTGTGCGCTTGGAACTTGAAGATGGACAGGTGATTAACGAAGAGCGCTTGTTAAGCCGTGCGTTCGGCCGCATTCGTGATGTCCGCCAAGGGCCTGATGGCGCTTTGTACTTACTGACCGATGAGCGAAATGGTCGTTTGCTCAAAGTGATACCCCAAGGTTGATTCCCCGGTTAAGTTATGATCCTTGTCAACATACTCTGTCACGATAAGGGGCGGATCCGGTGAAACTATCTGAACTCGAGATCTTTGTTGTCGGCAACCCGCCGCCGGGCTGGGGTGGCCGATACTTTGTTTTTGTAAAGGTAACTGCCAGCAACGGCTTGGTCGGCTATGGCGAGGTGTATTCCGCATCAGTTGGTCCCGAGGCCATGCGGGCGGTGATCGAAGATGTCTTTGAGCGGCATATGGCAGGGGAGAATCCTGAGAATACGGAGATGATGTTCCGGCGAGCTTATTCCTCAGGCTTTACCCAGCGCCCGGATCTGACTGTGATGGGGGCTTTTTCCGGATTGGAGATGGCCTGCTGGGATATCCTGGGCAAGGCACATGAGCGACCGGTCTACGCCTTGCTGGGCGGGCTGATGAACGAGCGCATACGTTCCTACAGTTATCTGTATCCGTTAGCGCATCATGATCTGAACGCTTTTTGGAATGATCCCCAGATGACGGCTGAGAGCGCTGCCGATATGGTTGAACAGGGGTTTACTGCTGTGAAGTTCGACCCGGCTGGCCCCTATACCGTGCGCGGTGGTCATCAGCCTTCACTGAGCGACATAGAGCGCTCGGTCACTATCTGCCAGCGCATACGCGAAACGGTGGGAAACCGTGCTGATATTCTTTTTGGCACTCACGGACAGTTCACCACCGCAGGCGCTATTCGCCTGGCGAGAAGACTGGAACCCTATGATCCTCTGTGGTTTGAAGAGCCTTGCCCACCGGATAACCTGCTGGAGTTTGCCAATGTGGCCAAGCAATGCCGCATACCGGTGGCTACCGGTGAGCGGTTGACCACCAAGGCAGAGTTTGCCACTTTGCTGCGCACCGGCGGTGTGGCTATTTTGCAGCCGGCGTTGGGCCGCTCCGGGGGTATCCTTGAGACCAAGAAGATCGCCGCCATAGCCGAGAGTTTCAATGCGCAGGTGGCTCCACATTTATATGCAGGCCCTGTGGAGTGGGCCGCCAATATCCAGTTAGCAGCTAATATTCCTAACCTGTTGATGGTAGAAACGATACAGACCGGTGGTGATTTTCACCGCCAGCTGATCGGCGATACCATTCGCTGGGAAGATGGGTATATCGTCCCGCCCACAGCGCCTGGTCTTGGCATCGAGTTTGATGAAGCCCTGGCAAGGGCGCACCCTTGGCAGGGCACCGGCCTGCATCTTGAGATGCAAGAAGCACCTTGTAACTATTCGACCGACAATATTTTTCTCGGTGGTGCCCCGCCTGTTGCGGATAAATCCTAACGCTGATTCGAGCTACGTTAGTGAGATTGGTCGAACCCGGACCACTGCTGATTTAAGAGGCACTGCCGGAGCCCAGTTGCACATCCGCCTGGCAGTGCACCATGATTGCGTTGATGGCAGCCTCTAACTGAACCATGTCTGTATCAGCTGGGAGTTCCAACATATCAAAACCACAGCGCATTAGCATATAGGCCTGGTTGATGCGGATGTCTCCTGTGGTCCGTAACTCACCGGCATATCGGTATTGGGTGCGCAGCTGTTGGGCCAGGCTGTAGCCCCGGCCATCGTTAAACACCGAAAATTAACCTCGATAATGCGAGAGGTGTCAGGAGTGGATGGCAGGTCTGTTACCCAGTCGCCGTCAGATATCGATAAAACGTTCCGTTGGCGAAAGCTTGCGTGCGCCAGCGAGCAGTAGTCGGCACCCGGGCAGCAGGTCATAGCGGTCGGTGTGCTCGGTCAGTCCATTGTTTCATCGTGCCAAGGCGCCAACTACGCAAAGTGGAATGTGGCGATTATCAGTGGCCATAAGAGCAGCCGTTATAATCGAATGTGTTAATGAGAGGAAATTTTTTAAATGGAAGCGCTTAGCATCTCGGCTGATTTCACCTGGAAGTGTCAGCACACCTGGCGCCGGGCGGCAAAGAACACGATGTGGTGCCTGATCGGTTGTTCGATCGGTGATTTTGGGACGATTCTTTTTTTTCAATTCACCGGGATTCCCTGGCCCGTAACAGCGATCATGGCGCTTGCGGTGGTCAATGGTCTGCTCACTTCGATCGCGCTGGAGACGGTGATTCTTTCACGGCAGATGGTGCTCGCCAGTGCTTTTCGCACCGCCTGTGGTATGTCGCTGATCTCGATGATCTCGATGGAAGTCGCGATGAACATCGTGGACGTGGTGGCAACAGGCGGCGCGGTAATCACCTGGTGGGTG
>JAAZZE010000137.1 GCA_014239255.1 Gammaproteobacteria bacterium | reverse complement strand
GCTGGGGTTTTGGGTTGTTGCGGGCGGTGGGGTTTATCTGGGCTCGCTTTACCTTAACCAAGATAAACCCAGTGAGCCCAAGCGCGAAGGCGATCAGGCTCTTCGATGCCATAGATGCATCGGTTGCAGAAAATTGCCCATAGTGAAAGAGCGTTACCATCAACGGGAAAGCGAGTATCGCCAGCGCCGCAGTTGCGGGCAGTGAAACCAGGAATACCAGACGCAACGCCCAATCAAGGGTCCGGCTATAAGCCGTTTGCTCTGAACTGGCGACCTGGCGTGACAAGGTGGGAAGGATCACCGTGGCTAAGGCAATACCAAAGACCCCAAGCGGAAATTCCATCAGCCGATCCGAATAGTAAAGCCAGGACACACTGCCCGTCACCAGGAAAGAAGCCAGGATCGTATTCACTAACAGATTAATTTGTGCAATCGACACTCCAAAAACAGCGGGAAGCATTAATCGAAATACCTGGCTGACCCCCTCGCCACCCACCCGCTCATCTTGGGTGGTGGCGCGCAGTCGCGGCCGGGGAACCCGCCGCACCTGCCAAAGGAAAGGAAACTGGAATGCGAGTTGAACAAGGCCAGCTATAAGCACACCTCCACCCAGCGCGATGGCGACATTAGTCGTATGCGGTACCACCAGCCAAACAGTGACTATTAAGCAAAGATTTAACAGTATCGGGGTTGCAGAATGGGCTGCAAAACGCTCCCGGGTATTGAGAATTCCCCCCGCCATTGCAACCAGGGAGATAAAAAATAGGTAGGGAAAGGTCAACCGCAGCGCAGATACCGTAGCGTCATATTTATCAGGATCGGCGCTAAAGCCCGGCGCAAGTATACTCACAAGCGCGGGCGCCCCGAGGACGCCTGCCACGGTGAGGGCAGCCAGTATCAACCCCAGACGCCCAGCCATGAGGTTGAGAAAAGCACGCGCCTGCTGTGGGGGATAACGAGACTCATACTCAGAGTAAACTGGTATAAAAGCCACTGAAAAAGCACCTTCCCCGAAAACCCGACGCAGAAAATTGGGGATACGAAAAGCAACAAAAAACGCATCGGCTATCGCACCGCTGCCCAGGATCTGGGCAAAAGCGATGTCGCGAATCAATCCGGTGATCCGTGATACCAGGGTCATCCCTCCAACCGTCCCAACTGACCTGATCAACTGAAGCTATCCCGGCATGGTGGATTACAAGAGATAACACGAGTAACGATTCTCAAAAAGGTGCTCGAACCGGCCACAAGATCGTGCCCATTGACAAATGCCACTATCTTCTCGATACTCACGCGTCTTTTTTTCATCTTCAAGAGAGTATATAGCTTGGCTAATTCACCGCAGGCACGTAAACGGGCGCGGCAAGCTGCGAGCAGCCGGACACAGAATATGTCGCAGCGCTCACAAGTGCGCACCGCAATCAAACGCTTTAAAAGTTCGCTTGATGACGCAGACACCACTGTAGCCCAGGCCGCTTACCGCGAAGTAGCGTCGCAGATAGACCGATCTGCCCGAAAAGGCCTCGCCCACCGAAACCAGGCTGGTCGTCTCAAAAGCCGCCTCAACGCTCGCCTCAAAGCCAAAGCTACAGCCTGATTCAAAGCGCGGCGCTCTGACACCCTCAGAGCACCACCATGTTGTCCCGGTGAATCAGTTCTGGTTCGTCGACGTAACCCAAAATTTTCTCAATTTGGCTGCTGGGCTGACCTGCAATCTGTATCGCATCGGAAGATGAATAATTGACCAGGCCGCGCGCGATTACTGCGCGACCCGCGCGCGTCACACAATCCACTAAATCACCGCGCTCGAAGACTCCCTCCACCTGGATTACCCCAACTGGCAACAGGCTCTTACCCGAGGTGGTCAAAACCCCAACGGCTCCGTCATCCAGCAAAAGCACTCCCTTGGCGCGCATAGATCCTGCAAGCCACTGCTTGCGCGCGACTACCCGGCCTGCACCTGCACGGATCAGTGTCCCCGGAAAATTTCCATCCACAATCCCGGCTAAGTTCTCAATTTCATAACCGGAACAGATTATTGTCGATGCGCCCGAGCGGGCCGCTTTTGTCGCAGCCTGCAACTTCGTTAGCATTCCTCCGCGACCGAGTACTCCACTTGGGCCGGCGTAAGCCTCGAGCGCCGGATCCCCGGCCACTGCGGTCTTCACTAATGGGGCATTGGCAATCTTCCGTGGGTCGGCTTCGTATAAACCCCCTTGATCTGTCAATATGACCAGATACTCAGCCTCGACCAAATTACTGACCAGAGCCCCCAATGTGTCGTTATCACCGAACTGGATCTCTTCTGTGGCCACAGTATCGTTTTCATTAACCACCGGCACGATTCCCAGAGTCAGCATTGATCGAAGGGCGCTGCGGGCGTTCAAGTAACGGGTTCTATCGCTCAGATCAGCCCCAGTCAACAGCACTTGCGCAGTCTCAACCGAAAACCTTTCGAAAGCTTGCTGATAAGCCTGAACCAGGCCCATCTGTCCGACCGCCGCGGCAGCCTGCAACTGGTATAGTTCGTGCGGCCGCTCGGCCCAGCCCAACCGTGCCATGCCTTGTGCAATGGCGCCCGAAGACACCAGTACAATATCGATCCCTCGATCCCGAAGCGCTACACAAGCTTTAGCCAATTCACTGATCAATCCCTGATTAAGCCCGGTCTGGGAATCGCTCAAAAGAGCGCTGCCCAGTTTAATCACCCAGCGTTGGCGCTCGTGACGGTTAGACCTATGATCAGTCATCTTGATCCTCTAACCAGTGCCAGATTGCATGACAGAGTGCGCGACAACCCCGTCCACTCACACCGGATACTAAAAACCATGGCGCATCCCATTTTAAAGACCCACGGATCTCATCACATAAAGCCAGCGCTTCAGTCTCATCGAAGCAATCCGCCTTGGAAAATACCAGCCATCGTTGTCGCTCGGACAACTCAGAATCAAATTCGTGTAGTTCTTTCTCGATAGCCTTTACCGCGACCACTGGCGGTTCACTCGCCCAGGTGCTGATATCGACCAAGTGCAGCAATAGCCGGGTTCGGCGAAGGTGTCGTAAAAACTGCACGCCGAGCCCCGCACCGCTTGCGGCGCCTTCTATCAATCCGGGGATGTCGGCAACCACAAAACTAGCACTCGGGCCAATGTCGACAACGCCGAGCTGAGGATACAATGTGGTAAATGGATAGTCCGCAATCTTCGGCGTTGCAGCAGATACCGCATTTAATAAAGTTGACTTTCCGGCGTTGGGCAGTCCAAGCAAGCCAACGTCTGCGAGAACCTGTAGTTCCAGCCTCAAGCTAACATGATCTCCATCTTGCCCCGGTATCGTGCGCCTGGGCGCCTGATTGACTGACGACTTGAATCGGGCGTTCCCCACTCCACCGCGACCCCCAGTTGCAACGGTAAAGCTCTGACCATCATGGTTTAGATCGATGAGCAGTTCGTCGGTGTCGGATGAAAAGATTAAGGTGCCGGTCGGAACTCTGACCGTTCGGTTCTTTCCTCCGGCACCACTGCGGTTGCGCCCGGCCCCTGACTGACCACTATCGGCCCGAAATTTCCGGGTAAACCGAAAGTCGGCAAGGGTATTTAGGCCCGATTCAGCCTCAAAAATGATATCTCCCCCCTTGCCGCCATCACCCCCATCTGGGCCGCCACGGGGCACAAATTTCTCTCGTCTAAAACTGAGACAGCCATGACCGCCGTTACCGGCTTGCACAGTAATCA
>JAAZZE010000136.1 GCA_014239255.1 Gammaproteobacteria bacterium | reverse complement strand
GGATTTCTTGTGACTCCCCACATTTTTGAATGACATGTGAACAGCCAACAGAACTCTGGGCAGGTCGAGCGCGCAAAGAAATTTGCGCCGGCTCTCATCAATCGCTCTACTGAGGGGTCGGTGTGCTGATCAATCTTAGTGGCATTTCTCAATGAGCCTGCGGTAGCTCTTATGCCTTTTATCGGAGAACTATCTTTTATCAGTAAGGGTACACCCTCAAGACGACGTGCACTCCCCTTGATGTATCGTTCTTCCGATTTCTTCGCTCGAATTCGCGCTTCATTAAAATACTTATCAGCAAATGGATTTACTGTTTCATCAATTTCATCAGCACGCTGAATAAAACTTTCAAGCAACTCGACTGGTGATAATTCACGCGATCTATACAGGTTACGTACTTCTATTGCGGATAAATAGTTTAGGTCTTTTGCCACCATGGGCTTCCCCTATTTCTTGAAATTTAACTATGATCAAAAATCTCTCATCGGAAGACCTATTGATGTTCCAGGTGATAATATCATGTGTGATTTTCAGTGACGCAAACTTATAGCCAGTCTATATTCTTAAGGTTAACGTAAATCTTTTAGCTTGGTTTAATCCAATTCCTCCAGTCGACCCGTTTTTAATTTTCCTAGGTGACATCCAATGCCTGAATCAGATATTCAGTTTGAGCCAACTACCCTAACCATCCCAAATCCGGATCTCGTTGTAGTCAAGGACGATAAGCCGAATTGGAATTTGCCTGATAACAGGCGTAGGTCCTTTCATAATTTCCAAACAACTATGCGATATAGCATCGGCATCCGTGCTCCCCGTGTTTTACCTCTAACCAAGAGAATAGATCGTCGAATTGGTGACATGCCTGAAGTCCGCAGAATTACAGGGACAACCTATTTCTCCGCTATGGTGGTTGCACAAGACGCTACAGTATTGTTTGAGGCTTATGCGCCGGACTTTGCACCAGGACAATGCCATAGCATGCAATCGATTAGCAAAAGTGCGATGAACCTGGTGATCGGTGGGTTAGTCGAAAATGAACTAATTGATCTCGGCAAAAAAGTTAAACATTACCTACCAAAAATAGGATCGGGTTATGCTGAGGCTACGATTCAACAAGTTCTTGATATGGATGTAATCAACAATTTCGACGAAAACTATGATGCGTCTTATGAACACGATACACAAGTGGGCGCACCAGTTGGCTACAATCGCGAGGAAATAGCTTTAGGCTGGCGATTACCCCCAGAAGGAGAGCGGCAATTTAGTAGTCGGGAATTTGCCGCTTCACTCGTTAGTAATAATGTCGTCAATACAACGGGTTATACAGAATATCGCTCCCCAAATACCGATATCTTAGGATGGATCGCTGAAACTGCAAGCGGACGCCCCCTAATAGAGTTTCTCATTGAGATTATTGAGGCTGTTGGAATTGAGGGCACTTATCACATTGGTTTGGATTGTGATGGTGTTCCACAATTTGCTGGCGGGGCCTGCATGACAGCTCGAGATATGGTGAGATACGGCTTACTATTCGCACGAAATGGGAAAGGAATAAGCGGAAACAACGTAGGTAGCGCACAATTCATTCAAGAAACGCGAAACGGCCGAGGAACCAAAGGGATTAAGAGCCGATCCTACGGCTATAGCAACGCGACGTTTACCAATGGTAGATGGCTTGGTCATGGGGGATATGGAGGACAGTTTATGCTGGCTGATCCAGATACTGGCACCGCCATTAGTTTTTTCAGCGTTCTAGAAGATCAACACGCCTTCACTGATGACTATCTTCCTGAAATCACCGAGTGCTTTGAAGACATAATTCAACTCTATAGCAATAATTAGTGACATTGAAAACATCCCTTTAAAATTTATAACATGGTTTAGTTTGTGGTAAAGATGGCATCTATAGTAGAAGGCTCAGGCGTCATATTTGGATGCATCCCAGAGATAGGTCGGTAAGTCCTTGATTTAATGGCGCGCCCAAAGAGATTCGAACTCCCGACCTTGTAGCTCGTAAACGCACTCGTTTTTACCACTCGTTCGACAATCATCGACTCATTCTGTACGGGCTACCCCATTGAATCTGAGATAGAACGAGTCACAGCCCCTGCACACAGTAACAGCTGTTTTTATTGGAATGAAAATGGAGTTACTACGGTAGGTTTGTTGTTGTAGCACTTCTACTGGATCAGCAATAGCCTTAATGTCAGGCAGCTGTCAGAACCTTCAAGGACACGCTTTCGACAATATCCTTTACCTTCTCGCGGTACTCCAGCATATGTGGTGCTACTGCATGGGCAGTCAAATTGGCCATGGTTTCCCATTTTTCCACCATAGTCACGATATTTTCATCCAACTCTTGCGCGCCGAGTGAAGATGCAGTATCCACCATAGGCTGATATTCCATACAGCCTTCCTCGGCGTGCACATTCGATAGGTTGTCTTGTATGCATGCCAGTAATGCGTGTCGCTGACCCGCCTTGGCTTTTATCGTTGCGATGACACAGATCATATTCGTCTCTCCTTATCTCCAATCCAGTGGGTTACTGCCATTAAGACAGCGGGCTAATGAAAATGGCGCAATACCTGTCCGGGTCGTCCAGCGTTATCGATCAAACCTCCTTCATCGACAATCCGTGTGCCATTCACCCAGACGCCATGGACCCCAAGAGGATCTGTGGTTAGGCGACGTTCTCCAGCGGGCAGATCACAGACCCGCCTCGCCGGGCTTCTGCCGACGGTAGCCGGATCAAATAACATCAGATCAGCAAACGCACCCTGTTTGATGTAGCCGCGCTCAACGATGCCGTATATCTGTGACGGTTGTCCCGTCAGCCTATAGATCGCTTGCTCCAGACTCATGATTTTCCTGTCCCTCACCCAGTGGCCAAGGAGGTGCAAGCCGAATCCTGCATCGCAGAAAAACGTCAAATGCGCACCTGCA
The DNA here is from genome assembly GCA_014239255.1 of Gammaproteobacteria bacterium. Lineage (GTDB taxonomy): Bacteria > Pseudomonadota > Gammaproteobacteria > Arenicellales > UBA868 > UBA868. The sequence goes on along the minus strand of JAAZZE010000136.1, from coordinate 846 downwards.
TCCGACAATGCGATGGCCGAATATTCGTGGGTCAGCAGCTTCGATACCGCTGCTTCGTCCGCGTTCAGCAATATCGACAGGAATGTTGTTTCCAGATCTTCCTCCAGCGCTAAATCCAGCATCAGATCCAGCGGATCCTGACCGCTCGATTTGGCCAGTGATGCGAGGGACTGCCCCTCCAGATGTCGATGCGACGGCCGACTGACCTCGAGGACTTTAAGCTTATCCCACTCCCCGTTGAACAGCCGAACGGCAGCAGGTTGTGAGAGTTCTAACCTCACCGAGTCGCGGAAGGACTGGTCCCGAAGCAACTGCCGGTAATCTTCGTCAGACTCAGCCTGCATGGCTGGTTTCCACGCCGTAATACCTTCAAACGGATAGGGGGCGCGTAAAGTAAATTCGTTGCTGAGCGGACAGCACGATACCTGCCCCCATAGCAGGTTGTTGCGGCTGCGCGCCGCCTCGATGCATTCAAAATCCCGAAAGACTCCCTCGGGATCGGTGCTGTTGTGAAGAAGCGCCGCAATCACTACTGGCCTTTTGATTTCCTGAGCGAGCGTCTCCAGAAAGGGTACGGGTGTCGAACTTCCCTTGGTCAACATGAAAACGCCTTTTCCTCTAGCACCCAGAACACCCACCAGAGCCTTCAGTTCGTGCTCGGTCGCAAGTCGGGATGGCATCGGATTTCCATCGGCGCCATTGTGCGACGGAGAGGTGGAGGTCGAAAACCCTACGGCGCCGGCCGCCATTGCCTCATCTACCAGACGTCGCATGGCCTCGACTTCGTCCTTCGTTGCACTGCGCGTTGATGCTTCGTCGCCGAGTACGTGCGTGCGGATCGAGGAA
>JAAZZE010000135.1 GCA_014239255.1 Gammaproteobacteria bacterium | reverse complement strand
CGATCTGTTTGAATGAACCACCTGACTTGATTACATCTCTGTCTTTGTTGTGGCGCTGCAGCAGATGTCTGTCTGGATGTCAGCGTCGAGCGCGAAGCGTGCCCACACAACCTCGCACCCACGGCCAGCACTACTGCAACGCTGGCGATGGGTGATGCTCTTGCAGTTGCGGTACTCAAAGCACGCGATTTTAGTGCTGACGATTTTGCCCGCTCGCACCCCGGTGGAGCGCTCGGTCGGCGACTGCTGGTGTATGCCCAGGACGTTATGCATACCGGCGACGCTCTGCCGCTGGTGACCCACACTACATCACTGCTTGATGCCCTGGCCGAGATGTCAGCCAAACGCCTCGGTATGATCGGCATCATCGATGATGACGGCCTACTCTGTGGTATCTATACCGATGGAGACCTTCGGCGTTCGCTGAACCAGGGTGTAGATGTCAATCGTTGCGAGGTGGGCTCGGTCATGGTGCAAAAACCCCACACCATACCTGCAACAACCCTGGCGGCCGAAGTGGTAGAGCTGATGCAGCGTCATTCGATCAATGGGGTTTTCGTGTTGGACGCTGACGGCCGGCCGGTCGGCGCGCTGAATGCGCTGGATCTGATCCGCGCTGGGGTCTTCTGAATCCGTGCACCGCTACCTTGAGCGAATGGTCTTGCTGGGGGTGCTGGGCACCATGGCAGCACTTGGCATTTGGATGCAGGTCAGCCTTTTGGAGCCCCCTGTGGTCAAGCCCGCGCTGTCCTCGACACATGAACCCGATTACTACATCCAGCAATTCACAGCGACAGGCCGCGACGAAGCTGGCGTCATCTATGTACTCAAGGCAGAGCGCTTAGTGCATTTCCCGGACGACAACACCTCGCTGCTGGATGCTCCGCGCCTCGTACAGTATCAGGGCGATCAGCCCTCGCGTCATACCACCAGCGAGTCTGGCTGGCTGTCGGGCGATGGCAAGGACGTGCTGCTCACTGGCAACGTCGAGGTCACCCAAAACCCGAGCGGCGAAGATCCTGGCAGCGTTACCCGTACCGAGCGCCTGACCGTTCGCCTCGACCGCGGTGGCTAAACCAACTCCGCGGGACAAGTTTGGTAAAATTTAGTTATGCACCGTGCTGTGATCCTTCTGCTGGCCTGTTTCACCCTAACGCCGCTTAGCGCCCTGGCACTGGAGTCGGATCGTAACCAAAGTGCGTTGATTGAAGCCGATGAAGTCGAATTGGACTTTGGCAGTGGCAAGCGAATATACCGGGGCAATGTCTCTGTCCGCCAGGGCACCATACGTATACTCGCTGATGAGATCGAGGTTTTTTACCACGGCGAACAACTGGACCATGCGGTGGCCAAGGGCAACCCCGCTGTTTTCCGCCAAAGGCCTGAAGGCAAGGATCACGACATTATCGGCATCGGTCAGACAATTGAACTGGACGAGGTCCGCAATATCGTTACCTTCATTACCGATGCCCAGCTAAGGCAAGACCGGGATTCGATTGAAGGTCAGCGGATTGTGTACGATATGGCTCAGGACCGAATGAAGGTGCGTGGCGGAACTGCGACACCGACCCGTACAACCCGTGCTGGCGAAGATGCGCTCACGGTCAGCGACCAAGAGGATTCAGGCCGGGCTCGGCTGGTTATCCAACCTGATGCAAAAAACACCAGCAACGAGGCAACAATACCTCCTACCACTACAGCGAAGGTTGAGACGGTAAATACATCTGATATGCGTTATATCGACAACAAAGGAGCAACGGTTTTTGCCCAGCGCAGCGTGACTGCCCCCCAGTTGGGTACTCTGGCGGCTAACACCCCGGTACGGGTGTTGCGCTCTGGCGACGGCTGGGCCCAGATTAGCGCACCCCGAGGAATAAAAGTCTGGATTTATGGAAAATTCGTTTCATCCAATGCAGGTGTTGGAGTGGTGACGGGTTCACGAGTGCGCCTGCGTTCAGCCCCTTCGACCGGAGCGGGCTCAACGGTGACTGGTGAAGCTAACCGGGGACAAAAGGTCTGGGTTATCGCGGTGCGCGGCGACTGGAAACAGATTGAGCCCCCGGCAAATTTCAGGGCCTGGATACCCAGTGCCCGAATAGATAAGCCCGGCAAGACCGGGCAGTGGCAAGATGACTGGGGCAAGCTGGCACGCCGCCCTGGCACGACGGATTAAATACATCTGCCACCCGCCATGCGGGCGGCAGATGGCGCCCTGATGAGCACACTCACAACCCGAGGATTGATTAAGCGCTTCGGTGCTAACGTGGTTGTTGATGAGGTCGACCTTGAGGTCAACGGCGGGGAAGTCGTCGGCCTTCTGGGGCCAAATGGTGCCGGCAAAACCACCTGCTTTTACATGATCTGCGGTCTCGTGCGCCGAGATGCCGGCAACATCTGGCTGGACGGGGAAGATATCAGCACTTTACCCATGCATCAAAGAGCACGAAAAGGTATCGGTTACCTGCCACAGGAGCCCTCTATTTTCCGTCGCCTCACGGTACGCCAGAACCTGCTTGCCGTCCTTGAAGCTCTGCCTGATCTGGATCGTATAAACCGGGAACAGCGAGCAGACGAGATGCTGGAACACTTTGGTATCTCTCACAAGGCTGGCGACTATGGTTACAGCCTTTCTGGTGGCGAGCGCCGTCGGGTCGAAATTGCCCGAGCCGTTTCCCTGCGGCCGGCATTCATGCTGCTGGACGAACCCTTTGCCGGAATCGACCCGATATCCGTTGGCGATATCCAGAAGCTCATCGCGGACTTGCGCGACATGGGCATCGGCTTGCTGATCACCGATCATAACGTACGGGAAACATTGAATATCTGTGACCGCGCCTACATCCTGACACAGGGCCGGGTCCTGACTTCTGGAACCTCTGAGCATATCCTCGCACATGAAGAGGTGCGCTCGGTCTATCTCGGCACGAGTTTTCGTTTGTAGCTGTGTTGCCGCTCTACGGCCCCGCCCAGGGAAAAAATTGAAACAGGCGCTTCAAATCCGTCACAGCCAGCGGCTGCAGTTGACCCCCCAGTTACAGCAATCGATCCGCCTTCTGCAGATGTCGTATGCTGACCTGGCTCAGGAAATCAGCGTCGCCATGGAGTCGAATCCATTTCTTGAGGAAGCTGAATCCACGGGCCCAGATGCCCCACCCCCAGATCTGCCCGTCGTCGATACCGATGAGGAATTGGCACTAGAAGACGGGATCCATGCAGACCGGGATGACCCCAACGAACACTATTGGGACAGCACGGCAACTTCAGAGCGCTGCTGGGGCGGGTCTTCGCAGGCTTGGTCCAGTTTCGACCCGTCTTCGATTGCTTCTGTCAGTGCTGAGTCACAATGGCAAAACCCGCCTGACGGCATGACACAGATCCTGCTCGGCGAACTGGCGTTGCACCGCCTGAGTGAATCTGACCAGTGGATTGCCCGCGCCCTGATCGGCTGCCTTGATCCGCAAGGTTACCTGACGGTGGACTACGATGAATTACGTCAGATTCTGGCGCCACAAACGGTACCGGAAGATTCTGAGATTGATTCAGTACTACACCTTTTACAGCAGTTGTCCTGGCCTGGGATCGGTGCACGGGACCTGCGCGAATGCCTGACCCTGCAATTATCAGTGCTGGATCCAGGCACCCCTGAACTGAACACCGCCCAGCGGTTGGTCGAGACACACTTGGTGCTGTTATCGGCTCATCGCTATGATGAGCTGGTGCGGATATTGGATATAGACCGCCCGACACTCGCGCGGGCACTGGCTTTGATTCACTCACTGGACCCCAAGCCCGGCCGTTTCCCTGCGGCCGGCATTCATGCTGCTGGACGAACCCTTTGCCGGAATCG
>JAAZZE010000134.1 GCA_014239255.1 Gammaproteobacteria bacterium | reverse complement strand
GTTTGTGGCTGTCACTTTTGCGAGCAGCGCAGGGTATCGTGGGACTGCTGGGTGGGTTGGGTACTTGCAATAGAGCGACAGCACAGGTGACGCTGCGCAACACAGATTCAATATAGAAAAAAGCGAGGTGGCTAATTAGAGATAACAGCCGCGATGAGCAACAGGCAACGCTATGATTTTAGTCCTGCTGATGGCGCAAGGCGCCGCATCTTGTAAAAACAAAACTGGATTTTTAATCACGCAATCATTGCAGTACAGATCATCTTAGCAGCCCTTGAAATTGGGTGGCCGGCGTTGTGCCATCGCTTGCACGCCTTCCTGGAAATCCGCACTCGCCCGTAATCGACTTTGTTCTGCCAGTTCATGTTCCGTTGCGTCGACAACCGCTTGCGCAAGACCCTCGCGCAGGGTGCGCCGGATAGCGTGCACTGCTAATGGACCGGACATGGCGATCTCCGTGGCCAATGCGACGGCACTTTGGCGCACCTCAGAGTGTGGTACCAATTCATCGGCAAGCCCAATGGTATGCGCCGTGGCTCCGGAGATCCGCCGTCCGGTAAGTAGCAGCAAACTGGCATGGCTCGTACCCACCAGGCGCGGCAACGTCACGCTAAGACCAAAACCCTGGTGAAAGCCCAGGCGGGAAAAATTAGCCGCAAAACGGGCTTCTGCACAGGTCACGCGATGGTCAGCCGAACAGGCCAGGCCCAGGCCGCCACCGACAGCCGCACCCTGGATTGCAGCGATCACAGGTTTTTCGGCCTGAAAAATGCGCGCGGCTTCCCGGTAGATATTGCCCGCCTGCGCATCCAGTTGTTCTTGCCCCCACGAGTCCCGAGCCGAGAAATCGGCGCCGGCACAGAAATGCTTGCCTTCTGAGCACAGCACGATGGCCCGGCAATTGCTGTCTTGATCAAGCTTTGCGTATACGTCTGCAATCTGACGAATTAACTCGAGATTAAAAAAGTTGTTCGGTGGTCGATGGATTTCGACCGTCGCCACGTAGTCAGTGATTGTGACGCTGAGCTCTTCGCGTATCGCTTCGGACATCGTCAGTTCTCCAGAATTTATTGCTACAAAGGTGTCAGGAGTAGATCAGTTACTGTCGGGCGGTGCATCGGCGCTGCGAGTAGTAATCAGCGCGTCGGCTACAGTGATGCCATTGCCCGGGGCATGCACTATTACAGGATTAAGATCCAGCGTCGCCAGTACAGCTTCGTTGGCGAGGCTGAATTGGCTGACAGTTACCAGCAAATTCACCAGCGCATCCATGTCGCTGCCGCTTTGCCCGCGCACGCCTTTGAGGAGGGGCATGCAGCGCAACCCAGTGATCAAGGCCCTGGCCTGGCGGTGATTCACGGGCAGTGGGGTGGTCACAATGTCGTTGAGCACCTCGACCAATACGCCGCCACTGCCTACAGACAATAGCAGTCCGAAATCATGATCGTGATGTACTCCGACAATGAGTTCGATGCCGAGGCCGGCCATTCGCTCCACACGAACCCCATCGATTCGGGCACTGGAAAACTGGTCATGAGCCGATTGAACCATCGCGGTATAGGTTGACGAGATAAGTGCTGACTCGAGCAGATTGAGCGCAACCCCGCCGGACTCTGTTTTGTGTGGAATATCGCGTGACTGCAATTTCAATGCCACCGGCAGACCAAGTTTGGCTGCCGCTGTCACAGCACCGGCGGCCGAAGTCGCGAGTATCCCGGGAGGGCAGTCGACTCCAGCCTGGGCCAGGACCTCCTTCGCCTGGTGCTCGGTATACATTGCAGTTTCTGGATCGAGAGTTGCCTGTTGCGAATCTACCTCCTCGATCACGTTCTCGTGCGGATCAAAATTATCCAGGAACACTGCATAGTCTGCCATAGCTTTAATTGCCCGGGCTGCGTTGGGCATGTTCTCCAGGCAGGGAAAGCCAGCCTGAGCCAGCAGCTCGACTGCGCGCGGATGCGCCCGGGTATAAGCACAAAAGATAATCGGTTTTTCAAGGCTTTGGCCGAGCCGGGCCAATGCATCGAAATCAGATTCTATATAGGTGGAATGGGCGAGGGACCCCACAACCAGTATGGCATCAATGCTTGGCGACCCCGCCATGATTTCGAGCACCGGTGCGTAACCGAGTTTAAAGATAACCTGTGCCGTGACGTCGACCGGATTTCGCGAAGCGCCGTACGCCGGCAGTATGGCATCTATTTTCGCGCGGGTTACGCAGTCGAGCTCCGGCACATGAAGCCCGTGCATGTCGCACTGATCTGCAAGCCAGGCACCGGCACCACCCGAAGGTGTGAGTATCCCTATCCGTGTGCCGCGCGGCAGGTGCTCGTGGAAATACGCGAACGCCGCCGCCACGTCTATCATATGGTCACTGTCGTTGCCGTTAATGATGCCATAGCGTGAAAACACCGCCCTGTAGGCTGAATGTGATCCAGCCAACGAAGCCGTGTGTGAAACCGCCGCCGCCGCAGCTGCCTCGGAATGTCCAACCTTGGCAATGATCAGCGGTTTTCTTAAACGCGCTGCTCGCGAAGCAATGGAGGCAATCCGGCGCGGTTGGACAAAGCCCTCAATAAACATCAGCACCACTTTGGTCGCATCATCGTCAATCAGGTATGACAGGACATCCAGTGCATCAAGGCCCGCTTCGTTGCCGGTTGTCACCACGAAACTGAAAACCAGCCCTTTGGGGCGACCGCGGTTAAAAAATGAGAAACCAACCCCACCGCTTTGAGAGATCACAGCTATGCCAGCACTGCGAGTGCCCTTGGCATGCAGGCCGCCCTCTACCTGCATTACTGTCGGACTGAAACTCGCGGCAAGCGGCATGTGTCCATTGAGAAAACCTTCGGCATTTGGGCCGATAATGGCCATACCAGAGCGTGCTGCAATCTCGCTGATGATCTGTTGCCGCGCACGGCCAGTGTCACTGTTCTCCTCTGCAAAGCCTGAGCTAATGATGACGGCGGCGTGGATTCCTTTAGACACGCAGGCTTGTAAAGCGTCAATCACGTGCTTCGCTGGGATGGTAATAATGGCGAGGTCCACAGGTTGTGGCAGATCGCTCACGCTCGGGTAACAGGCGAGATCGCGGATTTTGGTGTGGCTACGGCTGACGGCGTAGATTGGCCCGGGAAAAGCGTGCTCCAGAATCGCATTAACCATTCGCCCACGAATAATCTTCGCATCGGAAGAAGCGCCGATCAGCGCGATCGACTTTGGCCAGAACAGCGCCCTAAAAGCGGCTATTGCGGTGCGTTTCAACGCAGTCCAAGACCGCGCGCAATGATACCGCGGAGAATTTCGCGGGTACCACCCTGGATAGTCAGTTTGGGGGCAAACAACGTTGCCTGGTGGATCAACGCCTCCAAGTGCTCACGCTCGCCCGGTTCGCCGATGATGTCCGGCACCAGGTTACGTGCGATGCCGGGCAGTGCCTGTTCCCAGCTGGTGCCCATCTCCTTGACGACAGCGGCCTCGACTTCGGGCACCTTGCCATCGCTCAACATGCCGGCCACTGAAAGGGACATCTGCCGCAACGTCGATAACTGGGCGATCAGTCGTCCGATACCTTCGGCACTTCTTTGCTCCGGATCGCGGCCCGCAGCACGGACAAGGCCGTACAGAACTGCAAATGTTTCAAGGAACCGTTCGGGTCCACTACGCTCGTAGGCGAGCTCGTTGGTGGCCTGCTTCCAGGCATTATCGACCTCACCAATGATATGGTCGCTGGCAACAAAAACATCGTCAAAGCTAACCTCATTGAATTCATGTGCGCCGGTCAGATTGTAAATCGGCCGCACGTTGATACCCGGTGCATCCATCGGGATCAGGAATTGTGTCAATCCATGTCGGCGGTTACTATCGGTCGCTGGTGC
>JAAZZE010000133.1 GCA_014239255.1 Gammaproteobacteria bacterium | reverse complement strand
ACGAATAAACATGTTCCGGTCCGGCGGGCCGGCCTCCAGCACGCAGACACTGATACTGGGGTCCTCGGCCAACCGCCCGGCGATCACCGATCCGGCGGAGCCGGCGCCGACGATGATGTAATCGAATTGATCCACTATTCAGCCCGCCACGGGATTATCAACCCCAGCGAACAGCACCGCGTGCTGGCGGGCCAGTGCCGTTTGGCGGAACACCAGGGAGGCGGCGTCGTATTCAGATTGCGGACGCGGCTCCAGGTCGAAGTGGCCATGGGTATCCTCGCCCCGGGCCAGGGTCGCGGTGGTCCGCCCGCCGGTCTGTCGGACATGGCTCGCGATATAGCGGATGGCGAAGCCGATCCTCGGAATATCACTGGTATTGGGATCTGAACCATGAACGATGCCGACATGGTGCAGTGACATCTCGCCGGACTCCAGCGTGATATTGACGGCGCGGTTCTCGTCTACATCGACCGAGATCTCCTGGCCACGGGTCAAGAGATTGTCCTTGGCGAAGGTGTCACGGTGGTCCAGCGCCGCGGCCTGGCTACCTGGGAGCACGCGCATGCAGCCATTTTCTCGAAGGCTCGGACTGAAAGCGATCCAAGCGGTTAGTATCTCGTGCGGCTCCAGACCCCAATAATTCGCGTCCTGGTGCCAGGATACAAATCCAGGGTCGCCAGCTGGCTTGGCGAAGAAACTACTGCCCCAGGCCAACAGGTTCGGCCCGAGGATCGCGCTGACCGGGCCGGTTACCGCCGGATCCCGAACAAGATCATAGAGCCAGGGGAACACCAGATGGGGTTTGCTGCGCAGGACCTCATCTGCGGCGGCCTCTCCGCGCGCCTTGAACGCATTGTAATGGGCCAGCAGATCAGCGGCGCGCTTCAGAGTGGTCGCCTGCACCGGAGAGAGATAGCCGTCGTGATGATAACGCTCAACCTCCTGAGCGGTAAGGGTGCCAGCGATCTCGTTGTCTCCATTTGTCATTCAAAAATCTGCCGATTTGATGAATAGGAAGGATAACCGCTATGTTGGCTATCGACAATGTACCGACGGGGTTGGCGATCGGCACAGGCGGCTGGGTTGTCAGGGTCATGTCGGGCAGGATTTTGGATGGGGGTTCGCACAAAGGGTGTTTTACGGATATGCGAGCACACCGCTCAAGGATTCGTCAGTGTGGGTTACGAGTGTGGCCACACAATGCTTTGGGCATCATCGCTTCCCTGCGTTTGCGAAATCTGGCCCCGGCAGAATTTTCACACTCTTTCGTGCTCAAGTAGGACCAAACAAACATAAAAAAAGCCCCGGGATATTTCCACGGGGCTTTCTTCGTATTTAATGCCTGGCAGTGTCCTACTTTCACACGGGGAGACCCCGCACTATCATCGGCGCTATGCGTTTTCACTTCTGAGTTCGAGATGGATTCAGGTGGGACCCACATGCTATTGCCGCCAGGCAAATCTCTCTTCACGCCTTTCACGATTCACAAATGGGCCCTGTGAGGAGGGAATAATGTCGCGTGAACAATTGCCTGTGGTCGCCAAAGATATTGGAGTTTACGTACGATAGCTCTTCATCTTTTCCAGACCGGAGGAGACGGTGCTTGTGTTTAGCTAGGATCGGTAAAATAGCTTCAGAGTATGCGATTGAGCCCGTGGTGCGCAGCACGCCCAATTTCCCCACATTCCCTGGATGGGCCTTGTACCGCTGAATCTTTCGCGCGACACGCTCTATCACCGCTTTAAGAAACGCATGTCTCGGTCGCGCGATGATGAACCACTGCTGAAACTCCCCATATGCATTACGCAGAGCGCGCGAGTAGTTCGCTGTCTTCCAATGGCGCAGGAGATACTCATCGTCAGCGGTTATGATCCTTGCAAGTGGCGTTGGCGTGAAGCTCTTGATGTCTAAATACACACCACCTTCGCGGTAAATTAGGAGGTACCGAAACAAATCAGCCCGAGCTGCCCCATCGGCTCGATTAATCGAAAGGTATATTTTTAACATAGCGGGGCCGTAAAACTCATGAATGTAGTCCTGTACGTCGTCATCCCTATACAACCGGTGCTCCCATTCGGGAACGATCCGAACTATAGGCTGATCTTCTACTCATTATAGTAACTTGGCATCTGTGTATACCAAGAACAAATACCCTAGATCTCCAAATCCATCAGTGATTTACTGACAGAGAGTAGCCCCGCCGCTCACTCCCACTCAATTGTCCCAGAAAGAACAATATAATTAAATCAATGGCTTATTTTTACTTTGACAAGACTTTGACAAAAATCGCATTGCGGAATGTTTCCTTATCATTGGGTTTCTGCGGTTCCTTTCCGAGCCTTGCTTCTCTTTGATTTTACAATCGTCCCTCAAATCACGCCATCGCCCTGAGAATAAAGAACCCGCGGTTGGATCATAAATGCGCCGCCTCGGGCAATTTCAGGGGCCGTCAGTTTAATAACGTATATACCAAAGGTAACACCCAAGCGGCGCCAAGACGTGGCCCCGGTCAGTTGTTCAATAGGACCGGCGACGGCGGCGCTTTCCCAGATATCATGTCCGCCGCCTTCTCGCCGATCATGATGGTCGGTGCGTTGGTATTGGACGAGGGCATGGTCGGCATAATCGAGGCATCCGCGACCCGAAGTCCGTTGATACCACGCACGGCCAAGCTCTCGTCGACCACCGCCAGAGGGTCGCTCGACGGTCCCATGCGGCAGGTCCCGATCAGATGAAAGCCCGTGGTGCCGCGACGCTGTGTCAGATCCCAGAGTGCGTCATCGCAGTCAACGTCCAGCGACGGCGTGTTGTCGGTGTCGAGATAGGGCGCCATCTCGGGTGATCGCAGGATCCGTTGGCCCAGGCGCATGGCGCTGAACAAGGTTTGCCGGTCGCTCTCCTCGCTCAGATAATTCGGTTGAATCAATGGCTTGTCGCGCGGATCGGCGGAGCGAGCGCGGATGTGGCCTCGGCTGTCTGGACGCTGTTGCCAGGCAGCAATCGACATACCCGGATGATCGTCCAAGGTGTTCTGCACCCCGTCTTTATAGCTCGCGGGGGTGAAACTGACCTGGATATCGCCGTTGTCCATCGTGTCATGGCTGCGCCAGAAGACGTAAACCAGGGTCGGTGCCAGCGCTAGGATGCTTGGCTGGCCAGTAAAATATTTGAACACCTCGCTAGCCAACGGTACACCCCGTGAGAGTTCGTTGATGGTTCGGCTGTTCTTGACCCGCGCGGTCATACGCACGGGGAAATGGTCGCGCAGGTTCTCGCCGACACCAGGTAACTCGTGCACTAGATCGACACCGATATCGCGTAGCAGCGCGCCAGGGCCAATCCCGGACAACTGCAACAATTGCGGCGAGTTCACGGTACCACCGCACAGAATGACCTCACGTCGCGCCGACAGCTCGACCTCGTGGTCACCTTGAAGGTAGCGGACGCCGGTCGCGCGCCGGTTCTTCAGGAGAATTTTCGAGGTATGGGCGTCGGTACGGATATCGACATTCGCCTGACCGCGGCGTTGATGCAAAAAGGCCCGATAGGCCGAGACCCGTTGGTGTTTGTGGATGATGCACTGGGTGTAGGAGACGCCATCCTGACGGGCGCCGTTATAATCTTGGTTGCTCGGGATACCGAGGCCGTTAGCGCCGGCTATGAAGGCCTCGCAAAGCGGGTGGCTCCAGTCGATATCGGTGACCGTCAGGGCACCGTCGCGGCCTCGAAAGACATCATCACCCTCGCCGACCCGACGCTCGGCGCGCTTGAAATAGGGCAGAACATCGCTGAAGCCCCAGCCACGATTGCCTTGTTGCGCCCAGCTATCATAGTCGGCACGCTGGCCCCGGCTGTAGATATGACCATTGATCGATGACGAGCCGCCGAGGGTTTTGCCCCGTGGTGCGGCGATGATGCGGCCACCCGTGGCCGGGCTTGGTTCAGTCTCGTACATCCAATTTAGTGACGGGTTGGCGAAAGTCTTGATGAACCCGGCGGGAACACGAATAAACATGTTCCGGTCCGGCGGGCCGGCCTCCAGCACGCAGACACTGATA
>JAAZZE010000132.1 GCA_014239255.1 Gammaproteobacteria bacterium | reverse complement strand
GCAGCTATCACGGCACAGATGACACGCATGGTGCGAGCCACCATCGTGAATATTCTCGCCTCACCCTATGTGGAAATGGCCTTGTTAAAAGGCGTGCCGCGAAGAAAAATCATATTCGTGCATGCGCTCGTGAATACAATTGGCCCAATTGCCAATGTGATCGCCCTGAACCTGGCCTATCTGATCAGCGGCGTTGTGATCGTCGAAACGATTTTCGCCTATCCCGGACTTGCCAAACTGATCGTTGACGGCGTGACCACACGCGACTTTCCGATTGTTCAGTCATGTGCGCTAATCTTTTGCTTTGGCTACATTATTTTCATGCTCATCGCGGATATTCTCGCCATTGTCTCAAACCCGCGCTTGCGTCGCGCCAGCTAGGATTGGGCAAGCAAAATGTCAGATCAAATTGAACCTGTCGACGAAGAATATGTTGAAGAAGCACGCGGCGATGCGGCACCTGACAAAGGCTTCCGATTTTCAAAAACCGGCTGGCTCGGGGCCGCCATTGTGGCATTCTGGATATTAATTGCCATCTTCGGCCCGTGGATTGCCCCCTATACCGAAGCCGAATTTGTGTCTTATGACAGCTTCCTGCCTGCTTTGGACGAATTTATTCTGGGCACCGATTATATCGGGCGCGACTTGCTTTCGCGCTTGCTGTACGGCGCGCGCCTGACCCTGTTCATGGCCTTTTGTGCCACACTAATCGCCTCTGGCGTTGGGACAATTCTAGGCGCATATGCAGGGGCCAGGGGTGGCCTGCCCGATCAGATCATCAGCCGGATCAATGATGCGTTTCTGTCTTTCCCGACCATTATGCTTGGCCTGGTTGTTGTAGCAGCCCTTGGATCGTCTATCCCGGTTCTTATCATCGCCACTGGCCTGATTTATTCATCTTCAGTCTTTCGGATTGCCCGTGCTATGACGGTTGATCAGGCCGTGATGGAATATGTCGAGGTTGCGAAAGCGCGCGGAGAAGGCATGATCTGGGTCATAGGAAGTGAAATATTTCCAAATATCGCGATGCCGCTGCTGGTCGATTTTGGCATCCGACTGACCTTTGCTATTCTGTTTATGAGCGGGCTTAGCTTTCTGGGTCTTGGGATACAGCCGCCCTTTGCCGACTGGGGGTCGATGGTGCGTGAAAATATCACTGGCCTGACGAATGGGTCGCTGACCTCGATCTATCCGGCGCTTGCAATTGCGTCTCTTACAATTGGACTCAACCTGATGGTTGATGATTACACAGCGCACTCCGGGCGCGGCATGGCAGGAAAACTGATCTGATGGCACCTCTTCTTGAAGTAAAAAACCTAACGATCACCCCCGAAGCGGGTGGTGATCCCATTGTCAAAAACATCAATTTTTCGGTTGAGGCCGGGAAAGTGATCGCCTTAATCGGGGAATCCGGGTCTGGTAAAACCACCATTGCGCTGGCGGCTTTGGGTCATGCAAGGCCAGGGCTGGAATTTACCAGTGGTTCCATCAGATTGGGCGAAACCGAAATCCTGGAACTCAAAGGACAGGATCTGCGCGAGTTGCGCGGTCAGCGCGTGGCCTATATCGCCCAAAGTGCCGCAGCCGCTTTTAACCCCGGTTTGCCGCTGAACTATCAGGTCATTGAACCGTCATTAATCCATGAAACGATGAATAAATCCGATGCGCAGGCAGAAGCGCTGAAACTCTATGAACAACTACGCCTTCCCGATCCTGACAATATCGGAGACCGGTTTCCCCACGAGGTATCCGGGGGGCAATTACAGCGGGTGATGGCGGCGATGGCGCTATGTTCGGGGCCGGAATTGCTGGTCTTTGATGAACCAACAACCGCGCTTGATGTAACAACACAAATCAGCGTTCTGAAAGCTTTCAAAGATGTAATCCGCGAGCGCAATGCCGCCGCGATTTACGTAACACATGATTTGGCAGTAGTGGCCCAGATTGCCGACGAGATCATCGTGTTGCTGAATGGCGAGATGGTTGAAAAAGAACTGGTCGACGAAATTGTCTCGAACCCAAAGCGCAGCTACACTAAAGTTCTGATGGCTGCAAGCGATCCGGATCTAGCATTGAAAAATAAGATAGTTCACTCGGAACCAAAAAAAGCAGTTTTGGCAGATGCGACACCATTGTTGCAAGTGAACAATGTTACCGCCGGCTACGGACCAATCAACCGTGACGGTATCCCCGCCTTTCCAGTGTTGAAAGACATTAATTTGTCGACGCCCGCTGGATCAATTGTCGGTGTCGTCGGCGAATCAGGGTCTGGTAAAAGTACACTGGCAAGGGCAATTGCTGGCCTGCTCCCCGTTGCCAAAGGCGAAGTTTTGTTAAGCGGGTCCGTCCTACCCCCATCTTACCAAAAACGTAGCAAAGACGAATTGCGCCGGGTTCAGATGGTGATGCAGATGGCCGATGTAGCTTTGAACAAATCGCACACAGTCGGTAAGATTTTAGGCCGACCGATTACCTTCATGCGCGGCGAAACAGAGTCTGCCAAAGATGATATGGTCGCCGAGTTGCTGGATCAGGTAAAACTGCCCCGTGATTTTGCCCGTCGCTTACCGTCGCAATTATCTGGCGGTCAAAAACAGCGGGTCAATCTGGCGCGCGCACTGGCTGCGGGCCCTGAATTAATTCTGTGCGACGAAGTAACTTCGGCACTGGATACAGTTGTGCGAAATTCGATGATCGCCCTGATTGATGAGCTACGCGAGACACAGAACCTGACGTTTTTCTTTATCAGTCACGACATTTCGACCATCGCCACGTTAGCGGATCGCACCGTTGTGATGCTGAAAGGTGAAATAGTTGAAGACGATGTAACCGAAAAAATCATGACCGATCCAGAACATGCCTATACCAAAGTGCTGATGGGTTCTGTGCCGCACTTGCGTGTAGGTTGGTTGGAAGATGCCGTCGCTGCGCGTGAAGCATTGGCCGCTGGATTGCAACCAGGAATGCTTTCTGACTAAAGTAATTTTTTAGCGGAGCCCAATGGAAAGAATTTTACAAGTGGTTGAGCTTGAGGTGTATAACATGATTGTTTGGGACTTCCTTGTTGCTGGTGCAATACGTGAACAGGACGAGTTTGTTCAGAACAATCAAGTGGATAACCAATCAGATATTGTTGCAATTGAAAATGCAATGTCGAAAACCCATACAGACGATACATCAAATCCCTATCGTACCAAACGCAGGGTTAATGGTCTTCAATTTTACAATTCCCTCTTTAACCTCTGGCGTTAAAAATTGCGGCACTGTTGCATTAACTTGATCACGGCGCAATCTGGCTAGAAGCCTAGCGAGTTTAGGCTGCCAAACCAAACAACTTATGTAGATGCTCAATTTCGCCGAGTGGTCCGGATTTACGTTGATGAATGTGGTTGTTCTTGATGGTGCGGATGGCTTCAATACCCTGAAGCGTGGCTTTAGCCGATCGCAATATTTTAAAACCACGCATTGGATTAAGCAATTTTTTCAAAGCCGAATGATCCCCCTCAATTCGGTTGTTCAGATACTTCCGGTCGATGTGGCGAATTTGATCACCTGGATCACGGTGTCGGTTGAATTCCGCCAAAACCTTGCGGTAGCTGTGGGCCTTGTCTGTTATGATCACCAAGGGTTGATACAAACGAGCATTGTCCATCGCTTTGCGCAGGAAAACCCTTGCGGCTTTGGCATTCCGTCGCGCGGTCAGGCGGAAATCTATCAGCTTTCTTAACTGCTGCGATATCAAGGTTTCGCGAACACCTGGCACCATAAAATCAAAAGGTGTTGCCCGTAGCGTAAACCTATAGCTTTTAGTTGGAATGATCCTTAAATTGTCATAGGGGTCCCATTCAAGTTATTAGAATATTGGGTCAGGGATTTAATCGAAAGAAATGTAGTTATACCGCCCGTCTAACCTAGAATACGGCACGCTGATAAGTACTTGGACTGGGTGGCTGACCTGATTACGCCGTCGAATAAACTGCGTGGAATCATTCTGATTATGGTCAGCATGGTAGTTGCAGCATTTGGCGGGGCGATCATGAAACTGCTCGGCGAGCAGATTTCCGCTTATCTGGTCGCGTGGTTTCGAT
>JAAZZE010000131.1 GCA_014239255.1 Gammaproteobacteria bacterium | reverse complement strand
CGTTGACTCGGGGTCTGCCATAGGTCAGGGTTGAATCCATATGGAAATGACTGTCGACGAAAGGCGGACTGACAAGGTAGCCTTTGGCGTCAATTTCGGTCGCGGCTTGGCTATCAATATGCGCAGCGCGTTCGACGATGCAGCCTTCGCGACAGGCAATATCCGAAAGTGCCGGCTCATCAGGGGTTCTCGCGTTTCTTATAATCAGATCTAACATAATTTGGGTCGATTCATGGTTCTTTCGGTCACTAAAAATGACTCAGAGCGATTTTGTTACAGGCTAGCCATAGGATGGATCACAGCACACTTAACTTACCGGACCCTTGTAGTAGGGCAGAGTATCGATTCGCGGGGTGTGGGTTCCCGTTTCCCAGATTTGTTGAATATGAGCTGCTATTTCGCACATCGGCGCAAACCATATATCTTCACGGGCGACCAAAGTACAAAGCCAGTCTTCCACTGCGCTCCATCTTGCAAGACGGCCCGTCACAAAGGGATGCCAAACCGGAATGAAAAGACCTCGCCATCGATAGGCTGCTTCAAACTCCTCGATAAACGCATTTAACCCGGCCGAGGGAGATCGCACTGGCATTTGATAGTCCAGGTCGGGTACATGGGCAAAGGGTGGCCAGTCATCGCATCCCCAGTGGCTGGGTAATTCAATGAGGGTTTGTTCTTGTGATTTAAGGATATACGGGATGTCGTCTCCCATCAACGAGGCATCGTACTTAAAGCCTCGTTCGATCAGCAAATCGGTAGTGTCGTTGGTGTAGTTATATAGCGGCGCGCGGTATCCGTGAGGCGCTGCTCCTGTGGCCTGCTGAATGATATCGATTCCCTTGTCGAGTAGCCGGGCCTGCGCATCCCGGCTGAAGTCGAGTGGGTTCTCGTGCAGGTATCCATGGTGGCCAATCTCATTTCCCTGATCAATGATCCGACGGATGACATCAGGATATTGCACAACACACCAGGCCGGAACAAAGAATGTTTGCCGCAAGCCTAAGCGTTTATAAGTGTCTAAAATGCGTGACACGGCTACTTCAGGGCCGTAACGAAGTTGCGAGATTGTCGAAACCCGCTTAAAGCTGTCGTCGGGGCGCTCAAGATGAATAAGACTGTCCGCATCCATGTCAAAAGTTAGGCTGACGGCACACTTATAATTGTTGGGCCATGGTGGCGGGTTCGCGATCATGCCGACTCGCCGATCAAATGGACATCGGCCGCCTTCCATGACGCATAAAAGATAGCGCCTGCTGTTAATCCAAGATCGGCAAGGTCACGCTGGCGTACCTGAACCTTGAAATCGGCGCCATTTTCCAATTCAGCAAAGACCGTCACAATTGAGCCAACAAATTCTTCGCTTATAAACCGACATCGAACGTGGTTTGCCGTCTGCGGAGTAGTCAAAGAGATCTGAACGAGATCCGCACTGACAACCATGCTGAGGGCCGAGTTCGCTGGGAAAATATCCCCTTCGTGATTAGGTGGGCAGGAAAAGCAGCCAACTGGGGTGTCGATCTGAAAAGTGGCGCTCTTTTTTGATACGGTACCGGAGAAGATATTGTTTGATCCGACGAAGTCTGCAACAAATCGAGATGTCGGGTTGCGATAGATCGTCTTCGGTGAGCCAATCTGCTCGATCTTGCCCTGACTCATGATGACCACCCGGTCTGACATTGCAAAGGCTTCAGACTGGCTATGGGTCACGTAGACAAAAGTGATACCAAGCTCTTTCTGGAGGCGGGAAAGAACACCTTGCATTTTGACGACGAGATTAGCATCGAGTGCGCTCAGAGGCTCATCAAGAAGAAGAATGCGTGGCTCGGTCACCAGTGAGCGTGCCAGGGCAACCCGCTGGCGTTGCCCGCCCGAGAGTTGACTGATGTCGCGTTCGGCAAGATCGGCGATCTCGAGTCGCTCGAGCCATTGCATAGCGCGCTGCTGACGATCCCGAGAGGGGATTTTTCGCATCTTCAAGCCGAACTCAACGTTCTGTCGAACATTGAGAAACGGAAATAGAGCCAAACTCTGCCAGACCATCGGGGTATCTCGGTCGGCGCTGTCGATCTCATTAATTCGTTTTCCATCGAGCCGGATTTCGCCCTCGGTGGGCTCCTCAAGTCCTGCTAGCATCCGCAACGAGGTGGTCTTGCCGCATCCAGATGGTCCCATGAGCGCGAGGAATTCTCCGGCAAAGATATCCAGATCCATCGCATGCACAGCCGCTACTCGGCCGTAATGTTTCGTGACCCCCTCAAAAGAGACCAGTGGGCGTGCTTGAGAAGTATTGGGCATAGGTCTAAATACCGGTCGTTGTCGGCGTTGATGTCTTTCGAAAAAAGATCAGTTGCGCGATCACCACCAGTGACATTGAGATCGCAAACACAATAGATCCAATCGCATTAATCTGGGGATCGGTATTTCCCTGGAGGATCTCCAGAATCATCACAGGAACTGTTTTGTTTAGGCCTGAGACAAACCATGCGACCGCAAACTCGTCGAAGGATACCGCTGCGGTTAGACAAAAAGCAGACGCAATGGCAGGCCGACAGAAGGGGATGATTACCTCGCGCATGGCCCGCCAAGGCGAGGCACCCAGATTCCAGGCGGCTGGTTCAAGATCCGGGTTGATCTGGGCCAGTCGCATACGGACAACAGCCATTGCAAATGGTGCACATAACACGACATGACTCACCACAATTGAGTGAATTTGACCAGACATGTTGATTCTTGCCAGTAATGCAAGCATGGCCAATCCCATTATCACAAGAGGGATAGTCGGGGGCAGTAGTGCTAAAGACAAATACAACGCCTTGCCGGTAAAGTTATAACGGTAATCAGTATAGGCAGTACAAAACCCGATGAACGTAGCCAGGATGGCGACGCTGACTGAGACCAGAGCGCTGACCCGAAAGGCCTCCCATATGTCCGGGTCGGCGAAAATGGTCTCATACCAATGCGTCGTAAAGTGACCCAACGGTATCGTCGGAAACCTATCTGAGTTAACTGAAAACACAAAGCTGGTGATAATCGGGGTAAAGACGAACACAAAGACCAAAACAACATATCCTCGAAGGAGTAGGTCTTGGTGTGATGGCCGGGTCATGATTTTTTGCGATAGGCGGCTGAGACAGACGCGAACATGATTGCCAAAAGTGTAATGATCATTGTGACGGCGACGACTGCGGCGCGCGGCCATTGCTGACCAGATTTTGTGGTATCAATGATCAGGATGCTTAAGGTGGGTGGTTTCGAACCACCCAGGTAATAAGGACTGACGAAGTCTCCAAAAGATAGAATAAAAGTAAATACTGCGCCAAGGATGATCCCTATTTTGGCAAGCGGAACGATAACCAGAAAAACAGTCTTCAGTCGTCCGCAACCCAGATTGTGCGCAGCCTCGATGAGGTTACGATCAACATTTGCCAATGAGATCAGTTGAAGAACTACCGCAAGCGGTAGGCACAGCGTGAGATATCCAACCAGAGTCCCGAAAAAATTGTTGAGCAAGTGAAAAGGGCCAAGCCCAATGTAGTCGAACATCCTGTTGAAAATACCGTTATCGTTTAAAAAGATTTGCCAGGAGTAGATGCGTACCAGATAACTGGTAAAAAAAGGCACAATCAAGAAGAACAAAGCCCATCGCCGCAATGTGGCGGATACTTTGAAGGCAAGGGCGAACGAACAAGGGAAAGCCAGTACGGTCGTGGTGATGGTAGCGATCATGGCATAGGCGAGTGTTCTCCAGTAGGTATCCCAGAAATATCCCTTAGAGTACATTTTGGTCCAATTTACTGTATCCAACCCTGGCACCATCCGATAGTTTTTGACGAGCCAGAAACTGATAACGACAAGGAAGATCAAGGGGAAGACAAAGAAAACCAACTGCCAAATGACGATGGGCATCGACCATGTCAGGCCATACAAGGTCACTGTGCGACGCGTTGGAAGATGCGGCACAGTGTTTTGGCCAATAAGTAGACTCAAAAGTCCGGATTCAGGGGTATTGAAGGAGTATCAAAGCACAAGGAAAAAAGCCGGCCCTGAAGGGCCGGCTTTCCTTGCCCATGCCTAGGCGTTTTTGTATTCAGACCAGAAGT
>JAAZZE010000130.1 GCA_014239255.1 Gammaproteobacteria bacterium | reverse complement strand
AGCGGGATATGGGCGTTGGCGACAGCTACAGCATTCATGTTGGTGGTTTTCGGTCAGATCCCCATTAACGATGTACTGATCGGTCGGGTAGCCAAGTCGCAATGGCGCAGCCGGGCGTTGGCTGCCCGTTACATCGTTACTTTTTCGATCAGCGCCACTGCGATACCGATGATTGCCTGGGTGCATGCAAATTGGGGGTTTGATATTTTCTTTTTGATACTGGCTGTCGCCGCCGCTGCGATATCCGCTATTGTCCTGTTTCTGCCACGGTTACACGCTTCAGAGAACACGGTGTAAATATGAAGGGCGGAATTTCTGAATAACCTGAGTTTTGACGCAAGCTTCGGGATTGTAGGCCGCGTGCTGCAGATGGATTAGACGAAAGTAATATGCCTCGCGCGGATCGTGTTGTCGGGCCCATCATTAATTCTGCGTCTTCATAAATCCTTACAGAGTAACAAAATGACAGACTACAGGGATTTATCAAGAACCGCGAAAAAGACATTGAGACAATTACCGCAATGGGCCGGGTCAGCAGTGCTGCCTGGGTTTCGGAAAATCCGGGCAGGGAAGTGTTATTCGTTGGCGCTTAAGAAGCAACCGATAGCCCAGATTGTCTAAGAGCAGGATCGGTAATGGAAATTCTTCAGAGCCTATTAGTTGCGTTGAAGTACTTACTGTATGCAGTAGTGATCTTAAGCCTATTAGTTTGGCTTTTTCTGAACTACGCTCCGGCGTTTGGCGGCAAGCCAGACAAGGATAGCACTAAGCGCATCGCGAACTCGAAAAACTTCAGTGCTGGGAAATTTGCTAACCTGGTGTCTACGCAAGTGAGCACGTCGTCAGGCAGTAGGAAAATCTCAATATTCGATTGGATTTTCCCTCCCGACGGGAAGAATCCTGCTAAGCCGTTGCCATCTGAATCTTTTGACGGCGATAGTTTTACAGAGGGCAAATTCGTTTGGCTGGGACATTCGACTCTTTTGATGAAAACAAGTGGTGTTGTCATAATGACAGACCCTGTTTTTAATCGTGCATCCCCCGTTGTGCTGATAGGTAATCCGTTCTCATTGCAAAACCCAATCGCTATTGATGATCTACCCACCGTCGATGCGGTGATCATCTCTCACGACCACTATGATCACCTTGACTACCAGGCGATTAAAGATCTATCGGACCGTGTTGATCGCTTTTTTGTGCCATTAGGCGTTAAAGCGCATTTGCAACGATGGGGTGTCAACGGTGAAAGGATCAGTGAGTTGGATTGGTACGAGAGCGAACTTTACCGAGGTCTTAAATTGACATTGGCTCCGGCGCGCCACTTCAGTGGGCGGCGTTTCGGTAACCGAAACGAGACGCTTTGGGGTTCGTGGATTATCGATTCGAAAACATTGAACGCGTACTTCAGTGGTGACGGCGGATATTCAGAGACCTTTAAGACCGTTGGAGAACAATATGGTCCGTTTGATATTGCGTTTATAGAAAACGGAGCCTACAACCTCAATTGGGCAAACATTCATATGATGCCTGAGCAGGCTGTGCAGGCGAGTATCGATCTCAATGCCCGGGTACTATTTCCTATTCACTGGTCTAAGTTTGATTTGTCGATGCACCCGTGGGATGAGCCAGCTATTCGGATTACGGCGGAGGCAAAAAGAAGGAATGTGACTGTCGTCACGCCACTGATCGGAGAAGTCTTTGATCTGGAAAAATTGCCCCAAGTCCACTGGTGGGAGGCGCTAAGAACCCAAGTTGATGGGCCAGTCATGGCTGGCAATAACCAATAGGTATTGCCGAGATAAAACTGCGTGTTGCATGGATGAGCTGCGAAAATCGGTACTACGGCTTCAGTGGGGTTCATGGAAGACGTTTTCGGCTTGAGCATAGACAGCATTAATGCCCGTTCCTGCCACCATTCGCTATAAACACTTGATCACTGTCAATAGTGGAGTGCGGTTAAGGTCCGCCAGCAATTACTATAAATAGGCTAATTGCTCTTACATTTACTATAAATCATTCACCATTATGATAGGGCTACTTAGTGAAACCTTCCCAGACAGCAAAAGGCCCTACCGGTCTCATCCTTGAGCAGAATTTTTGTTACATACCCTGTAATTGTTAGTGGTTAAAGAGGCTTGCTCGCGGTGCTAGCAGTAGATTAACTAAAGCTGGTGCCCTTGATTTTGCATCTAAGTGATCCAGGACCTTCTTGACCGCTAATAGATTCTAGATACATGCGATAATTTTGACCGCCTCTATTCAATTAAGTAGGAAAACAAATGACCCTAGATGCAAATCTACCATCAGCGATCGCAGGCCCCGCAGCCTGGGTCGGTGCAGACATGACGAATAACCAAGACACTTGGCTATTGAATCTCAGCAGTGAGGACATAGTTGAACTCGAAGCTGCTGCACACCATTACCTGTTGTTGGGACGTGATATAGGTGAAATTTCTGCTGCCGACTTCCCGCTTGGTCGATTCGCAGATCATTTAAGAGATTTACAGCAAAAGCTATTACATGGAAATGGAATTGAAGTAATTCGAGGACTTCCAATTGGTGGTTACACCCAACAGTTCGCGGCGACAGTTTTCTGTGGCATAGGCGCTTATCTGGGCAGAGCTAGATCACAGAATGCAGCTGGGCATATTTTAGGGCATGTGCGTGATACCGGAGCAAACTCAAATGACAGCAATACCCGAATTTATCAAACCACTGAACGCCAGAGCTTCCACACCGACAGTGCTGATGTCGTGGGTTTACTGTGTATCCGAGAAGCTAAAGAAGGCGGTATGTCTTTGTTGGTAAGCGCAGTTACTATTTATAATAAGATGCGCGCACAACGTCCTGATCTTCTGGAGAAATTATTCGATCCTATTGCAACTGACCGACGCGGTGAAATTCCACAAGGCGCTAAACCTTACATGGAAATCCCCGTGTTTAATTGGCACGAAGGTTATCTCACTGTGTTTTATCAGCGCCAATACATTAACAGCGCCCAACGATTTGAAGGCGCGATGCGCTTGACAGATGCCCACATTGAAGCCCTTGATATGTTTGATGCGCTAGCCAATGACCCCGAACTTCATTTTGCGATGCAATTGCAACCTGGTGATATGCAGTTTGTCTACAATCATTCTCAACTGCATGACCGCACAGCTTTTTTAGATTGGCCCGATTCGGATAAACGCCGTCATTTAATGCGGCTTTGGTTATCGATTCTTGATGACCGCCCGCTGCCGGAATGCTTCAAACAACGTTATGGATCTCTCGAAATAGGCAATCGTGGCGGCATTGTTACTAGCAAAACTATGCTGCACGCACCACTGGATTGATTTTATAAGTTAAACCCATGACCCAATCATATAACCCCTCCAAGCCATATACGTACAAACTCTAAAAGAGTAGAGGCAGCATTAACGCTCTTTTCCGCCACAATTTTCTATAAATACTTGGCCGCTATCAAGGGTGGAGCGCGGTTAAGCTCCACCCTTGATAGCGGCCAGACACTTGTTATCACCGTAATGATCCATGGCTGATTCGTGCTGTTAGATCTCCTGCTCGGTGCAGGTGCCGCTGAGGTTTTGAAAACTGTGGTCGTACCGACATGCATCGTAACGTTCCTATCCTTGAGCAAAATTTTCCTTAATCCACCACGCCAGGGCGTACGGGTAAACTGCAGCAGCGCACAAAGTCCGCCAATTCTCGGTTAAAACGGGCGCTATCCTCGAAGAATGGAGAATGGCCGATGCCCTCATAGATCGAGGCCCGAGCATTGGGAATATGAGCCATGGCATGTTCACCCATGAAGGGAAGCACCAGGGCATCCGCCGTGCAATAGGTCACCAGGACGGGTATGGACAGCCCATTCAACACCGGATCGAAATCTAATTCGCGGTTGAACATAGCCGCGCGAACTTCATGTGGAACCAACATGTTAAAGGCCAGCCAGGTCTCAAATGTGCCTTGGTCCACGGGCGCGGCGGTGCAGGCACGCAGAAAGGCGCGGGTGCCTGATATCCTCTTGGCGAGATCTTCAGATATGAGATTCGCCCTGGCCTGCGGTATGGTCGGCGGCGGCATATTACTGTCCTTTATCCGGCGCACGGCAGCGGCGACAAAATTGATGCCGCGCAAAAAGGCGCGGCACGCACCACTGGATTGATTTTATAAGTTAAACCCATGACCCAATCATATAACC